>JAZRQI010000264.1:0-6721 GCA_045649705.1 Acutalibacteraceae bacterium | reverse complement strand
CGGTGACACATGCTATTAAAGCCAAAAATCTGCTGAATTCACAAGGTATTTATGCACAGGTAATAAGAAATGACAAGCCTGACAGGAAAGAAAGTTGCGGTTATGCAGTTCTTGTTGATGGAGATTTGTCACGTGCTGAGTCAATTCTCAGAAATAATCACGTCAAAATTCTTGGATATGGGGAAGTTCGTGACAGGTTATGATTTACCTTGACAACAGTGCCACAACTTATCCGAAGCCCTATTCTGTACGTCAGACGATGTGTCAGGTGCCTGTTATGTACGGTGCGAATCCCGGCAGAGGCGGATACAGAATGAGCAGTGAAACAGCCTTGCAGATTTATAAAGTCCGTGAGCAGTTAGCAGAAATGTTCGGTGCAACGAGTGAAGAAAATGTAGTTTTTACTCTTAACTGTACCCATGCTCTGAATATTGCAATAAAGGGTCTTGCAAAAAAAGGCGGACACGCTGTAACGTCTTGTCTTGAACACAATTCTGTTATAAGACCTCTCACAAAACTGAAAAATTCAGGTGACTTTGATTTTGATATGGCAAGAGTTTTTGCCGATGAGGAGAAAACTCTTGAAAGTTTTGAGAGCAAAATTAAAAGTAACACCTGTTTTATTGTCTGCACTTATGCCTCAAATGTTTTCGGGGACATTCTCCCTATAAGAAAAATAGGTGAACTTGCTAAGAAATACAGCCTTCCTCTCATTGTGGATGGGGCACAGGCTGCAGGTATAATTGATATAAACGTTGAACGTGATAATATTTCCTGTCTTTGTATGCCGGGGCATAAGGGTCTGTACGGACCGTCAGGGACAGGTGTTCTGATTTTATCGGAAAGTTGTAATCCCGACACCCTTATGGAGGGAGGAACAGGAAGTGAAAGTAAAAACTTCCTTCAGCCTGAATTTCTTCCTGACAGATTTGAAAGCGGAACACAGAATACGGCAGGGATAATCGCGCTCGGTAAAGGTGTGGAATTTGTAAAAAGGGAAAAAATCGAAAATATACGCGAACACGAAAATCTTCTGATAGAAAAACTTTTTCGTGATTTTCTTGTGTCGGAAGATGTGGTTGTTTATAATCGGTTTAATTCTGAGAAATTTGTGCCGATTCTGTCTTTTAATATGAGAAATCTTTCAGGAGAAGAAACGGCAGGTCTTCTGGCAGTTGAAGATATCGCTGTCAGAGGCGGTTTTCATTGCAATCCTTGTGCACACGATTATTACAAAACTTCTTCTACCGGCACTGCAAGAGTTTCGGTTTCTGCGTTCAATACAAATAATGATATAGATTATTTAATCAATTGTGTAAATAAAATTGCCAAATCAAAAAAAGTGTGATATTATATAAGTATTAAAATTATGGGAGTTAACAGTTATGTTTTTTGAAACAGTTTCAGATTACGCTTTAAAACTGAGAAATGTATTTCTGTCCTTCGGTTTTACCGATTTGCTGGATATACTTCTTGTTGCGTTTATCATATATCAGGCAATCAAGCTTTTGAGAGATACAAGGGCATTCCAGCTTGTAAAGGGACTTATTCTCGTTCTTATTGCTTTTGGTGTTATTATGCTCCTTGAGATGCAGGCAAGTGAATATATTTTCAAAACACTTTTTTCAAATCTTATTCTTGTTCTCATCATCCTTTTTAGCCCCGAAATCAGACACGCTCTTGAAACTGCGGGCAGAAACGGTTTTAAAAGTTTTGCAAAAAAACTTTTTGTTAAGGGTGATGATGCAGACGAAGATTCAGATATAAAAGTTGCTGTGTCTCAGTTTGTGAAAGCTGTTTCAAATATGAGTGAAAACAAAACAGGCTCCCTTACTGTTTTTGAAAGAAAAACGCTTTTAGGTGAAATTATAAAAACAGGTACAGTTATTGATGCAGTTGCAAATGAGCAGATGTTCGGTAACGTGTTCTTTCCCAATTCGCCCCTTCATGACGGTGCGGTAGTTGTCAGGGAAGGCAGGATATGCGCGGCAGGTTGTATTTTACCTCTGACACAGAGTAATAATGTTGATAAGGAACTCGGCACACGTCACAGAGCTGCAATAGGCATGAGTGAACAGAGTGATGCAATCCTTGTTGTCACAAGTGAAGAAACTGGTATAATTTCAGTTGCAGAAAAGGGAAGTCTTACCCGTAACCTTACACCTGAAGAACTTGAAAAACGTCTTCTGAAGGCACTGACAGCCGGTAAAAAAGAAAAAGGTGTAGTACAGTCATTTCTTGAGTTCACAAAAAACAGAATGGGAGGTATGTTTGATGAAAAGAAATAATCAGACAAAAAACGGCAAAATTCCGTTCTTCCACAATCTGTTTTATAACAACAGATATCTTGCTGTTTTCTCATTTATAGCAGCGTTTATAACATGGATAGTTGTTGTTATGGAATTCAGCCCTGAAACGACTTATAAAATTCAGGATGTACCCGTTGAAATCAACATCGAAAATACAACGGCGGAAAAACTTGATTTGCAGCCCTTTACGGAAAAAGAATATACAGTAGATGTTACAGTTAAAGGAAAAAGATATTCAATCACTCAAAGGGACATTGCTCCTGAAGATATAAAGGTTACTGCAAATCTCAATTATGTTGATTCTGTAGGCGCTCATACATTACGTCTTGTTCCTACAAAGAACGACCCTTATGCAGACTATGAAATAGTTTCTCTTTCAAGTGAGGAAATTGAAGTTTATTTCGATGCCTATAAAGAAATTCAGATTGACCTTAAAACTGAGGAAATTCCGCAGGATTTGATTCCTGAAGGTTACTATGTTGACGGTCCTGTTCTTTCTTCAACAACTGTTACTGTATGCGGTGCAGCTACTCAGGTTAACCGTATTGATAAGGAAAATATCTTTGCTAAGGTCAGTGATGAAGACAAGGATGACACCAAAGTTCTTGAAAAAACCGCATATTTCAATGCAGTTATTGATTTGGTTGATAACTACGGAAATAAAGTCAACTATGTCCAGTTGAAAGACGAAAACCCTGTGGTGATTACAGTGCCTGTTCTTAAAAAGGCTGAATTTGCCACTACAGTTGAGTTTTCAAACACACCTGATAATTACAGGGATTTTATTCAAAGTATAAAAATATCCCCTGAAACACTGAATATCGGTGCTGCAGAAGATGTTATTTCATCTCTTGAAAATGTGTCTGTGGGAACAATAGATTTTTCAGATGTGAAGTTGGGTAAGAATGTTTTCACATTCAGCAAAGATGACTTCTCAACGAATCTCAAAGTTTTTGATGAGGTTGAAGAAGTGACAGTTATTGTTGAGATCTTTGAAGCGGCTTCAAGAAGTTTTGATATTGACAAGAGCAGAATTTCATTTACAAATGTACCGGAAAACTGTGTGGTTTCCCTTGTTGATTCTGCATCGATAATCAAAGGTGCAAAAGTTTTCGGACCTGAGAGTTATGTAAATTCCATTGATGCTGATTCTGTATATGCAGTAGTTGATATGAAAGATTATAAAGGTACAACAGGCAGAGATAAAGTTGCTGCAAAGGTAACAGTTCAGAGTGCAAATTGCTGGGCATACGGCACGTATGAAGTTACTGTAAATGTAGTTGTTTCTTAACAAAAAATCACCTTGGATTCAAATTAAATCCAAGGTGATTTTAATTTATTTTGCAGGAACAAATGTTGAATTGACAACGGTGAAACTGTCATATTCTGTGCTATACTTTATAGTTGTTTTAGCGTATCCGACACAGGAATCTAAATCACCCATACTTGCGTACTGTGAGCAGATGATTTCACAAACGCCGTCTTTATCAACATCTTTTACTTCAAGTGAGCAGAATGTCTGGTCAAACCAGATTGGGTCTTCGGTAAACTCTTCAATAAGTTTTCCTGATGCATCCCAATAACTGCCAACATAGTTTTCTTTGTTGATATTTTTAACATTTATGGTTTTGTCATCGCCGTATCTACAGTAAATATCAACGTTGAAATTTTCCTTTAATTCGGATGTATATGATGAGGATATGTTGTAGATTTCAGATTCGCTTAAAAGTGAAACCATACCTTTGGAAGTGATTCTTAGAACAAGGTTGTCATATGTGCCGTTACTCTTTTTAGCCAGGATGATTATTTCATCACCTTTCTGACTGTCGACGTTTTTGAGAATCACATCTTCAATCACAGAAGAACCTAAAAACTCATAATAATATTTTTTACCGTTTGATGTGACTTCAATCAGAAATACACGTTTTCCGTCTGAATTTACAGAGTAAAGTCTGCATTTGCCGAATGAAGCATTTTTGTCAGTTATGACATCGGCATTGCTCAGATTATAGTTCTTATAGTTCTGAATCAGAGCGTGCGTCTGATTTTCCTGTGAGTCGTGATTGTGGTTTGAAAAAGCTGTTGTGGTTTCGACGACAGGGTAGAAAAGTTGTGAGTTCTTTTCTGTAACAGAATCAGTTTTGTTTTCTTTAACTTCTTCAGAGTCTGTTGCCTGAGTATAAGTAGTAGTTTCATTAGTACCATTGTTATTTATTTCGTTTGGTTTAAGAAGTATAACTGCCAAAATAACACAGATAAAAAGAACGATTATAGCAATAACTCCGATGAGCACTTTGTATTTATTTTTCATTATTTCCTCCGAGACAATTAAATGCTTAAAATTTTCTGACACCACTGTGCGATGTTGACATAGACTTCTTCTTTGCCGAATTCGTTGAGGATTTCGTGGCGCATTCTGTCATAAAGTTTTATTGTAACTTTCTTGTGACCTGTTTTTATGTATTCGTTATAAACTTTTTCAACACCGGGACCATAACTGCCTACGGGGTCTTCTTTACCTGCAATGAGATAAATTGGAAGGTCAGCAGGGGTGTTTTCAAAACATTCCTTTTTGGAGACGCTGTCAAGAACACCGAACAAATCTGTGAAACCTTTTACTGTAAACAGGAATCCGCAAAGTGGGTCAGCGTTGTATTTTTTAACAACTTCCTTGTCAGTTGAAAGCCATCCGAAACCATTGTCGTCAACTGATGCACATCTTTTGTTGTATGTGCTGAAAGCAACAGAGTTTATGAACTTGCTTCTGTGTTTTGAACCTTTGATTTTTGCAACTGTGTTTGCGAGAAGAATACCCATTCCCGATGCGGGGTTAGGTCCGCTTGTACCGCAGATAATTGCAGCATCAATGTCGTCAGCATACTGA
The DNA here is from genome assembly GCA_045649705.1 of Acutalibacteraceae bacterium. Lineage (GTDB taxonomy): Bacteria > Bacillota > Clostridia > Oscillospirales > Acutalibacteraceae > SIG575. The sequence continues at coordinate 1,528 of JAZRQI010000264.1, read as the reverse complement.
GAAATATAGCTTCTTGCTACAAATGAACCCATACTGTGACCAAAAAGGACAACAGGAACTCCGGGGAACTCTTTTTTTGCACGGATTGTAACAGTGTGAGCATCATTTACAAAACTTTTCCAGCCGTCTTTTTCACCGAAATAGCCTAAATCATCGTCAGATTTAATGCTTCTTCCGTGGCCTATATGGTCGCTTACATATACTGCAAAACCGATAGTTGTAAGAAATTTTGCAAATTCTTCATATCTGTCACCGTGTTCTGCCATGCCGTGAACAATCTGGAAAATGCCTTTGGTTTTATCAGGATCATCGGGAGTCCAGCTCTGATAATAAATGGGAGCAAGACCTGTATCGGAAATGAAAGTATTGCCGTTGTCAATAGAATAAATGTTATGTATAACGCCCATGAGAATTACCTCCGTTTGTTTTATATAAAAAATTATATCACAGTTTTTCAGCAAAAGCCACAATAATACAAAAAAATAAATAATTATTATAAATTTTTCATTTGGTTGACTATTTTTTTATTTTATGTAATAATTACAGTAGTATATTATAGTCTGAAAGGATTTGAAAATAGTATGGAAAAGATACTTATAGTGGACGATGAAATAGAAATCGCAGAACTGATTTCAGATGCTCTTACAGATGAGGGATTTGAAACTCTTATTGCAAATGACGGTGAATCAGGTCTTGAAACTGCAAGAAAAAATCCTGACATTTCACTTATTCTTCTCGATATTATGATGCCGAAAATTGATGGCCTTACACTTTGCCGAAAGATAAGAGACACAATTACCTGTCCCATTATTTTTGTAAGTGCAAAGAGCAGAACCCTTGACGTTGTTGTAGGTCTTGAAATGGGTGCAGATGACTATATCACAAAGCCTTTCGTTGTTGAAGAACTTGTTGCAAAAGTCAAAGCACACATCAGACGTGACAGAAGAAGCGGTGCTGCTCCCGAGACAACAGGCAATGTAATTACAATAGGTGAATTTGAACTTCACAAGGATAGCTACGATTTGCTGAAAAATAAAGAAAGAATCGTCCTTTCTACAAGAGAATTTCAGCTTCTCGAATACCTTATGGAAAACGCTGGTAAGGTTCTTTCCCGTGAGGATATTTTCAACCACGTATGGGGTTCGGAATACGGTGACATCGGTACTGTTGCAGTTAATATCAAGAATCTCAGAAATAAAATCGACATCGACGGTAAATACATAAAGACCGTCTGGGGTGTGGGATACAAATTTGTATCATCCCTTTCAGGTGAATAAAAATGAGTGTCAGAAAACGAATTGCTTTGATGTTTGTTGTGGTTTTCATTATTAATATCGTAGGTTTCTGTCTGTTTTCTTTAGAGCTTTTACCTATGGGTGTTAATAATCGTGTTGCTACAATGAAAGAGCGTGTTAACAGTACGGTTGAAGATGTTATTTCGCAGTTAACAATGTCAGATGACTTTTACCAGTCAGTAGATGTTTCAAAAATCGGTAAAAATATTCTGATTTACATTGAGGACCTTGAC
>JAZRQI010000263.1:0-11067 GCA_045649705.1 Acutalibacteraceae bacterium | reverse complement strand
GTGCTGATTACATTGTACCGAAAATAAATTTACCTGCAAAGAGCAATGCAATAATTGTTACTGCGATATCTTTCTTTGTAAATTTACCTGTGAACAAAGTGATAAGAACATATGAGATTGCGCCGATACCGATACCGTTTGCAATTGAATAGGTAAGAGGCATCATAACAAGTGTAAGGAATGCGGGAACTGCACTGCGCATATCTTCCATATCGACTTTTGAGAAGTTTTTAAGCATCAATACGCCAACAAAGATAAGAGCGGGAGCTGTAGCTGCTGCGGGAATAATACTTGCAAAGGGTGACAAGAACAAGCAAAGTGCAAAGCAGAGAGATGTTACAAGACTTGTAAGACCTGTTCTACCACCTGCTGCAACACCTGATGCACATTCAACAAATGTTGTAACTGTTGATGTACCACAAACTGCACCTGCTACTGTAGCAACAGAGTCACATGTCATTGATTTGTCGATGTCAACGGGGTCACCGTTTTCATCAAGCATATCAGCTTCTGAAGCTGCGCCGTAAAGTGTACCGATTGTATCAAACATATCTACAAGGCAGAATGTTACAATAAGCATAACTACTGAGAAAATACCGCCGAGCATTTCACCTGAGAAAGCATTTTTCCAGGATTCTGCTTTAAATATAGCAGTAATACCGATTTCTGCGAAATCTTTAAAAGGAGTTGCTACTGAACTAAGGTCAAAGCTGGGTAACTGCCATGTAGCAAGATAGTAAATAACTGTTGTTGCAAGGATACCGATAAGAACTGCACCTTTAACTTTAAGTTTTGAAAGGATTGCGATAATAACGAAACCTAAAAGTGCAACTATTGCAGGAGCAATATCAGCCCATGCAGCACCGTTAATTTTAACAAACTGTACAAGTGTGTACTGGTTAGCCTGGATAATGCCAACATTCTGGAAACCAATGAAAGCAATGAAGAGACCAATACCTGCAGGAATAGCTTTCTTGATACATTCAGGCATTGCTTTCGCAATATAGCTACGAGCACCTGTCATTGACAACACAAGGAAAATAAGACCTGAAACAAGAATAATAACAAGACCTGCCTGGTAACCTTCAATTACATCTCCGCCTGCAATAATCTGAGGAAGCACAAATGATGTAAAGAAGAATGAGTTAAGACCCATACCGCAAGCCTGTGCAAAAGGTAATTTTGCATAAAAAGCATAAAGCAAAGTACCGATTACTGCTGCAATGATTGATGCGATGTAAACTGCGTTCCAAATCTGGGGAACACCGGGAACATCAAAGCTGAAACCTACAATCTGATTGGGGTTTACAACAATAATATAAGCCATAGCAAAAAATGTTGTAAGACCTGCAATGATTTCAGTTTTTACGTTTGAACCGCGTTCAGAAATTTTGAAAAACTTATCCATTTTTCTTCTCCTCTTTTTTTATTTTTCAGGTAATCTACCTTGAAACTATAATACACCACTAAAATTCATTTTGCAATAGTTTTATTCAAATTTTATTCATAATTATAAAATTTACTCATTTAACCAAACAACTTGTTTTCAGTTTCAAGACACAAGTAGTGGTACACCGGAAGATGAAGCTCCTGTATTTTGTATGTCTCAGTTTCAGGTACTTTAATCACACAATCTGCATATTTATCAATTTCACACTCATTTTTACCTGTAAGACAAAGACTTTTTATACCCATAGCCTTTGCAACTTTAACGGCATTTACCACATTTCCCGAGTTACCTGAAGTTGAAATACCGATTAGCAAATCGTTTTCCTTTGCAGATGCATAAACAAGCTGAGCGTAAACCATATCAGCATTTACATCATTGTTATACGCCGTCATAACTCCGCTTTGAGAACAAAGCGAGAATGCAGGTACTCCCCTTTGCAGATAAGTGTTGAACTTTTCCGCTTCTTCTCCAAGTGCATTCTGAAATTTAGTAACATCTGAATCAGGCATCTTTCTAGGCAAAACAAAACTTTTCATCAATTCACCCACAATATGCTCACTGTCTGCACAGCTTCCGCCATTGCCGCAAACAAGAATTTTGCCGCCTGAATTATATGTTTCGCACATCATCTGTACAGCTTTTTCCATACTTTCGCGACACACTTCAAGACACTTATATCTTTCAAAAACTTCACTCATAAACATCAACTCCCAATACTGATATTATTATTCTATCAAAAGCACCATAAAAATACAATAGAAAAACAAAAACAGCCACAAAAGTGACTGTTTTATCTGTTAATTTAAAATCCACCATTGAGAGTTACTTCATAATCAATAACCGCTCCTGCATTGTCAACTTCTAAGCCTTCAATGTAGAGGTCATTGATAACAGGTGTACAAACATATTTCCATGTACCTTTTTCGATAACTTGTTTTTCATTGATTTTCACTTTGACCACAGCGTCTGTGTAGTGAATTTTTATATCTGCTTCCTTATATCTTACATCAAACTGCGGGAATTGTTCAGCAACCTCGGCAACACCGTTAACCACACTTATAGCGTGACCTACTGTACCTTCGAATGTTTTTCCGTAAACACCGTCAACCTGGTCTTTCATTGTCATTTCAACAACTATGTATTCTCCGCTTTTATACGCCTTTGCTGTTTTACAGTCAGAAGCTGTCAAATCCCAGTGACCACCAGTAATTCCCGGAATTTCAATAGAGTTAAGTTTCATAACACCTCTGATGATACCTTCAGCAAAGCTCAGAAATTTACCGATACCACCATCTGCTTTGAGAGTATTTTTTCTCATAACCATTGTCTGCTTTGAAGTAACATGTGAGGAATTTTCACAAGCCTTTTTATAAAAAGCAACAACTTGTTCCTTGTCCCAGTCAGAGGGATTATTACTATTCTGAGATGTATTATTTGTTGTTTTTTCTTCATCAGTTACAGAAGGTTTTTTTGTTGTTTCAATCTCTGAAGTTTCAACCTCTACTTCAACTAATTGAGTGATAATTTCTGTTTCTCCCTCATCATTTGTAACAACCTCTGTAATCCACTCGGTTACATTTTCAGTGTTTACCTTATCAGAAACTGTTGTACTCACACTATCAGTTTCATCTTCATTCGAATTATCTCTACAAGAAACAAGTAAAAAAGTCATTAAAGCTGCTAAGAACAATGCAATTACTTTTTTCATTATTTTCTCCTCCTCTGCACTCTATAATTTTACACAATCCTGATAATTTTTTCAATGTAAATTTTATTAAGAATTATTCTTCAGATATACCGCACTTCTTATCGAGATATCCATTTTTAACATCTTCGAAAAATTCTTTCTTTTCTTTATCATCAAGAGAACGGAAATACTCAATAATAAATTCTTCTTCACCTGAAAGAACTTTAGGGTTTCTTTTATAACCTGCATCATAAACCGGTTCAATTGAGTTGAATTCAAGCCAGGTCACACCTGTACTGTTCTCTCCATCTTCTGAAAAATCAAGAATTGACACATCAAAAATCTCTGCAACTTTTTCAATCAGATCAAAGTCAGGATTTGTTTTTGAGTTTTCATAAGAAATATATGTTGTACGTTTTACACCGATTTTATCAGCAAACTGTTCCTGAGTTAAACCGTTTTTTTCTCTTATGCGTTTAAGAACAGCACCTACACTCATTTTTTACATCTCCTTTTAAACTTGCCGTTTTTTGAAAATGCAAGAACAAACATTGAACACAATGCACCGATTGTACCATTAATTAAATCCCACATTGTATCAACCAATCCGACTTCCGAAAACAAGTCTGAGCGTTGCATAAACATACCATAAATTCTGTCCATTGTGAATTCATAAAATTCCCAGCCTACAAGTATCGCAATCGCACCGGTAAAAGAAAACATCGCCTGCATTGCCGGTCCTGTTTCTCTGTTTTTACCGTTGACCAATGGAATCAATTCAAACATAAAACTCTGTGAAAGAACACCTGCAAATGTATGAAGAATTATGTCCATAAATTCCAAATCTGTGTGAAGATTCAGCGAAGTTCCCACAACACATCCAACACATATAAAAACATTAAGTTCTGTCTGCAGATAATAAGGAACTTTTATAATGAACGATTTACCTCCCCACATCTGGAACATATCCCACAAATGTGTGAATGCAATAGCAAAAAGTGACTGCAGAAACTGAGTTGTATTTCCCAATAAAAATTCAATTATTCCCCACACCAACAATGCAACTCTGCAAAAAATCCAGATTGCAGTATGTGACACGGGTTTCACAGGGATTGAATTACTGTTACGAATAGACATTATATCTTTCCTTTACATATTTCTCATAATAACACGGATATCTTTACCCTTGAAATTCATAATTGTATAGTTCCCCAGAATACGGGAAGCTACACGTTGAGTATATCTGTCTTCAATTTCATCAAAATCCATATTTGTACTTATAATTGTAGGTTTTGATAGCATAAATCTTGTGTTAATAATATTGTAAATCGCAGAAACAGTAAACTGTGTAGAAAACTCTGCGCCCAAATCATCAATAATAAGTAAATCACATTCATGTATAGACTGTTCTGCACCGAGATTTACACTTCTGCCGAATTTTTCGTTTTCTATACTGGAAAGAAGATTCTGAGCAGAACCGTAAATCACTGAATAACCTTTTTTTGCTGCTTTACCTGCAATCGCGAGTGACAAATGAGTTTTCCCCAAACCTGTTTCTCCAAACATAAATATATTTCCTGAGGACCGAGAAAAATCATCAGCATAATTTACACAATAATCAAAATAACTTTTCATTCTGTTTCGCGGTATCACACCACTCTCATCAGGAGTCAAAGGATATTTATCAAGTGAAAAATTATCAAATCTGAACTTTTCAAGAGGAATCCTATCGCACAATGCATTGTAGGTCATCTGACGTATTGTATTTTTCAGACAAATACACATTTTGCCGTCAACAAAACCGGTGTCATTACAAGCATCACAAGAATACTTTTCTTTCAGATAGTCCTCAGGTAAATTTGCTTGAATTAAAGTGTCTTTAATTACTTGCTGAGCCTGAAGATTTCTCTGAGAAATCTCTTTTATGAAATCCTGTGCCTTTCCACCAAGACCTAGTGCCTTAACGCATTCACAAGCAGTATCTGCCATAATTTTATATGCTTTTGCAATTTCAGGATAACGTCTTTTACAATCTTCTCGTTTTTCCGCAGCAATCAGCTGTGCTTCTGCTCTGCGACGTTCAATCTCTGCTCTTGCTTTTGTATAGATTTCTTTATTTATTGCCATCAGACATTATCCCCCTTTCTTTTATAAACTAGTTCGTTTTCCTCGTTCTGTTTTAAAACCTCATCAATATTATATGAACTTTTCTTCTTCGTTTTAACTTCCGGTTTTGCAGAAGAAATAACGTTAATTCTATCCTGTTTAGCCTTTGCTACATCCTGTGGAGTCCTGAAACCTTCTTCAAACCAATTTTTCAGAACTTTATCCATATACGGAAAACTCATCTTCTGAATGTTATTTGCAGTTTCTTCATAAGCAAGAAAAATCATATCGATAGAAAATCCATATTCATTTTTCCAACGGTTAAGATACTTCATCTGTGCAGAAGTAGGTCTCGGTGTTGAAATACCTGTTCTCAAACGGAACTCTCCCCACATCTCATTAGATGCCTTCAACTCGCTTATAACTTCATCTGCTTTTTCAAGAGTATCGATCTCTCTTTCTCCCCAATCTTTACCGATTTTGGCTATGTAAGAAGTAGATGTTTTCCCGACTGATACGCAGTATTCAATAATTGTCACAATAACTTCTACAGGCAAGCCGTAAGCATCGTGCATCATAAGAAGAACTGCCTGTCCGTCATGTCCGATTGTTTTGCCTAATCTTAACTGTGCTTCATTGAAAAGAAAACGTACTTCTTCGCTCTCGTCACCTCTTGCCACTATCTGCTCAACAGTAGGTTTAACAACCTCAATTTCGGGTAAAATCCTCTTGTCTTCAACAGGTTTCTTTTCCTCTTTAACAATTTCTTTCTTAACAACTAATGTTTCTGCATCGCAAGAAATCAGGATGCCCGTTTCTTTCCAGAAAGTAAGCGCATCATTGCAATCAGGAACCGACACACCGAGATCTTTTGACATTTCGTCAATGCTTTTTTCATCAGAAGAATGGCGCATTAACCACAGTAAAACTTTAATCTGAACAGACCCTGCAAGTCTGATGTAATCATCTACTACCTCAGAAGGCACAGCAAATGACTTATTCCATTTTGAGGGATTGATAATTAAATCCATATTATATGCCTCCTGTAAATTCGCAATTAAAATATATTATACACTAAAAAGTACGATGTTTCAACAATTATAAGAAATTTTTCAAACAAAAAAGCAGATATACTTACATATATCTGCTTAAAATCAAAGTGTACTTGCTTTATAAGCCACACCAAGCATACCTGCGGTATTGACGAGGTTTGAATTGACAATCTTTACATTTCTGAAACTTGTCATCAATCTGTTTTGGATTTTTGTATTTATTGAGTCTACAATATAATTTTCGTTCATAATTCCACCGCCCAAAACAATAAGTGATGGGTTAAAAATATAAACAATATTTATCAGACCTGTAACAATTTCATCAATCCAACTATCAATAATATTCCTGATTTCAGGATTTTCAAAGTTTTCTGTTTCAAAAATTTTCACGCCGTCAAGAGGCTCACTTGAAACTTTATTAACACTCTCTACCAGTACCCTTGCAGAGGCATAGCACTCATAACAACCTGTGCCACCACAAGTACATTTCTTACCATCAACGTGTGTTATTATGTGACCGAACTCCCCTGCTGAACAACGTGAACCCTTATAGAGGTCATTATTAAGCCATACTGCTCCACCAATTCCGGTACCATAAGTCAGACAAATGAAATCAGAATAGTCTTTTGCTCTGCCGAAATATGCTTCGCCAATTGCTGCAGAATTCACATCGTTTTCAACATATGTAGGAATGCCTGTTTCAGATTCAATCATTTCTTTGATTTTAGTACCTGTGTAACCGGGTATTGTGTCTGTAGCATAAACAACAGTTCCTGTTTCACTGTCAACCTGACCGGCAGTAGATATGCCTACCCTGTCAATTCCGTTGTGACTTTTAATTATTTCGATGACTTTTTCAATGAGTTTTCTACCACCCGATGCTGCTTCGGTAGGAATCTTTGTTGATTCAGTCAGATTGAAATCCTCATCACACAAAGCATACTTTATAAAAGTACCGCCTATATCAAAAGTAATTATTTTCATTGTTTATCCTCTAATGCTTTAACAAATCTCTTGGTTATATCCATAGGTCTTGTAATGGCAGTACCGCATACCGCGCTGAAAGCACCTGCTTTGTAAACATTTTTTAAGTCATCAGGCACCCAGATACCACCCTCTGCAATAACAGGAGTATTGAGTTCCTTTACATATCTTTCAACAAGTTCAACGTCAGGAAGAACTCTGCCTTTTGTGTAAGGTGTGTAGCCAGCCATAGTTGTACCAACAAGATCAATACCAAGTTCTTCTGCAAGTTTACCCTCTTCAAAACAAGAAGTATCAGCCATGAAGAGCTGGTCAGGGTATTTTGCTCTGACTTCTTTGAAAAATTCTGTAAAAGTCACACCACCGGGACGAAGTCTGTTTGTTGCATCAACTGCAATGATTTCACAGCCGATTTCCACAAGTGCATCGACTTCTTTCATTGTGGGTGTGATATATACATCAGAATCATCATAATCCTGCTTAATAATACCGATAACCGGCAAATCAACTTTTTCTTTAATTGCCTTGATATCAACAACAGTATTTGCTCTGATACCTACTGCACCGCCAAGATATGCTGCCCATGCCATTTTTGACATAATGTAGCTATCATAAAGAGGTTCAGACGGCAGAGCCTGACAGGAAACTATAAGTCCACCTTTGATTTGTTCGAGAATTTCTTTGTTTGTCAAAATAATCACCACTTATTATTCAGTAAAATAAAACCCCCGACAAAGCCGAGGGTTTGTATTAAAAAACTTATTACATCATGCTTGCAACTTCGTCAGCAAAGTTGTCTTCTCTCTTCTGGATGCCTTCGCCTTTTTCGAAACGAACAAAGCTATTGATTTTGATGTCAGCGCCAAGAGCCTTAGCAACTGAAGCTACATAACCTGAAACGGTGCCGTCAAAGAGGTCTGAACGAACAAAATCCTGGTTAACAAGGCAGTTTTCTTTATAGAACTTGCCGATTTTACCTTCAACGATTTTTGCAAGAACCTGTTCAGGCTTGTTAGCCATTTTGGGATCTTCTTTCATCTGTGCAACGAGGATGCCTTTTTCTTTTTCAAGAACTTCAGCAGGAACTGAAGCATCGTCAAGATAACCGGGGTTCATAGCTGCAACCTGCATTGCAACGTTTTTACCCATTGCTGCGAATTCATCCTTAGCTGCTGTTGCATCGTCTGTATCAAAAGCAACGATAACACCAACAGTACCACCTGCATGGATGTAAGTTGCTGTGTGACCTTCAACGATAGCAAATCTACGAACTTTCATGTTTTCACGAAGAGCAAGGAAAACTTCCTGAACTTCTTCTTCAACTGTTTTATCTGAACCGATTGCTTTTGTTGCAAGAAGAGCATCAACATCAGCAGGTTTTGCTTCAACTACTGTTTCAACAACTTTCTTTGCGAGTTCAATAAAGGGAGCACCTTTAGCAACAAAGTCTGTTTCACAGTTGATTTCAACAAGAGCACCAGCTGTTGCATCACTATAAGCAGCAACTGTACCTTCAGCAGCAACACGGCTTGCTTTTTTAGCAGCAGCAGCGAGACCTTTTTCTCTGAGGAAGTCTACTGCCTTATCCATATCTCCGTCTGTTTCAACGAGAGCTTTTTTACAATCCATCATACCTGCGCCTGTTTTTTCACGAAGAGCCTGTACGTCTTTAGCTGTAAATGCCATAATAATTTCCTCCTGTAATAAATAATATAAATTTGAGTACTGCCCGAAAAATATTCGGGCAGATTAGTTTAAAACTTTAATTATTCAGCAACTTCTTCTGCTACTTCTTCAGCAACAGCGGGAGCTGACTGTTCGCCCTGACGGCCTTCGATGATAGCGTCAGCCATAGCACCTGCAATAAGTTTTACTGCACGGATAGCGTCATCGTTACCGGGGATAACGTAATCAACTTCATCGGGGTCACAGTTTGTGTCTACGATAGCAACAATCGGGATGTGAAGTTTGTGAGCTTCAGCAACTGCGATTCTTTCTTTTCTGGGGTCAACGATGAACATAGCAGCGGGCTGCTTTTTCATGCCTGTGATACCACCCATGAATTTTTCAAGTTTTTCGATTTCGAGGTTAAGTTTGATAACTTCTTTTTTGGGAAGAAGATCAAATGTACCATCTGATTCCATTGTTTTGAGCTGAGCAAGTCTCTTGATTCTTCTCTGGATTGTGTTGAAGTTTGTGAGCATACCACCGAGCCAACGAGCGTTAACATAGGGCATACCGCAACGGATTGCTTCTTCCTTAACTGAATCCTGAGCCTGTTTCTTTGTGCCAACGAAGAGAACTTCGCCGTCATTTGCTGCAACCTCACGGATGAAGAGATAAGCTTCTTCAAGCTTCTTTACAGTCTTCTGAAGGTCGATGATGTAGATACCGTTACGTTCAGTAAAGATGTACTGAGACATTTTGGGGTTCCATCTTCTTGTCTGGTGTCCGAAGTGAACACCTGCTTCTAAGAGCTGTTTCATTGATACTACTGCCATTTTTGTTTCCTCCTTTTGTTTATAAAGCGATTTTCACCGCTATTTCCACCGCACGGTTCAACTCGGACGCGCAACATTTCACTTGAAATGCACATGCTGACCAATCGCCATGCGTGCGTTTTGCTGTAAAATTATATCACAAGTTATTTAAAAAATCAATAGTAAAATTAAGATTTTTTGAAATATTTTCAGTCTTTATATTGAAATTCAGTGCCGATAAAACCGACCTGTTTGAAATCATCCATATTATGGCGGATAATATAGTCAATATACGATGCTACCATCTGAGCTATAAGGTTGTATCCACAAGGATTCATATGTCCGCCCAAATAAAACTTCTTTCTGAATTCATTATCAAATACAGGGCCATATTTACCTATATCCAAAACATAACAGTTTGAAAACATCTCAGCAAACTCATAAAGACGTTCTGCGTGGGCAAATCTTTTTTCACCCCAGAAATCTTCATTAGGAACAGTTAAAAGAAAGAATTTTGCATCAGGCTGAATCTCTTTATATTTCTGAATTATCTTTGCATAATATCCTGTAAAAGTAGGCTTGTTATTTTCATAGTTTTCAAAATCAATATCATCCATTGTTCCGATTGGCATATTACAGTTCATCAGATCGTTAACACCCAATGCGATAATATAAGCTGTGCATTTTTTGTCGGGATTCCAGAAATCATTCTGTTCTGCGAACGTTTCGCAATATTCCTTAGCAGTCATACCGCCGCGCGAGAAATTGTACACAGTTGTACCACACATACGGGCAAGGAACTGACCCCAGGAATATTCGAACATATCGTGATATGTTTTCTCACCCTGTTCATTTATAGCCTCAAATTCACCCGATGACATACTGTCACCGACACAGGCAATTTTCCTGAAAATACCGCAAAAACCACCATTCGCAGGGATAGTATCAAGAGGTTTTTCATTTTCGTTGAATAGATTTTTTATATCCATAATCATCACTCCAATTATGAAAATATGTTTTTTAGATTATATCATATAAAGAATGATGTGTAAATTATTTTTTACACAAAAAAATCCGCACACTATTGCGTACGGATTTTGTGGCGCGCTTCAAGAGACTCGAACTCCTGACCTACTGCTTAGAAGGCAGTTGCTCTATCCAGCTGAGCTAGAAGCGCATTGGAGCGGGTGATGGGAATCGAACCCACACGACCAGCTTGGAAGGCTGGGATTCTACCATTGAACTACACCCGCATATTTAGTTTTCACAACGCTGACTATTTTACCACAAGGTAATTCAAATGTCAAG
>JAZRQI010000262.1:0-8106 GCA_045649705.1 Acutalibacteraceae bacterium | reverse complement strand
GCGATTAAAAAAACTGTAAAAAGCAAAAATATTTGAAACGACTATTGCTATAATTACCATTTTATGGTAATATGGTAAAGAAATGGCACAGAAAAATAAAATTTTGGAGGAAAAACAATGGAAAAGCAGATAAAAGTGATTATCGCAGAGGAAGGAACGAAACAAGGCGAAAAATGTGCATCTGATTTAAAAGAGTGTGGATTTGACGTGATTCTTGTTCCAAAAGACGGAACGGAAGTTCTCAGAAGGATGGAAAAGACAACTGCGGATGTTCTGATTATGGACACGTTTATGCCTCACCTTGACGGTATTGGAGTTCTTAGGGAATTGCAGAAAAGAAAGTTGGTTAAAAGACCTGCAATTTTTATGATATCGGGAGTAGATAATCAGAGAATTGAGAACGAGGTTTTACAGGCTGGAGCAGATTATTATATGATAAAGCCTTTTGATAATATGATGCTTGCAGACAGAATTAAACAGATAATCAATTGGAATGTTGCAGGAGTCAGCACAATACGTGAGAAGAAAAACGATGACCTTGAAGTGACTATTTCAGAAATTATGCATCAGATTGGTGTACCTGCACACATAAAAGGTTATCAGTATCTGAGACGTGCTATAATTTTAACGATTGAAGATGACGATATGATGAATTCTGTCACAAAAGTACTTTATCCTACGGTGGCAAAAGAATTCAAAACAACACCGTCAAGAGTTGAAAGGGCAATCCGTCACGCAATTGAAGTGGCATGGGACAGGGGAGATGTAGATGTACTGTCATCTTATTTCGGTTATACAATCCAGAATTCAAGGGGTAAACCTACAAACTCAGAGTTCATCGCAATGATAGCAGATAAACTCAAACTCAGAATGAAAGCATCGTAAAAAGAAAGCACCTGATGGTATCTGTTTACCATCAGGTGTTTTTGGTATCAGGCATACAAAAAATTTGTTCATAACCTGTTAACAATTTCGGTATAGAATGTGCTATTATAGAATTTAAATATATTTATACGGAGGAGATGCTACTGTGAAAAAAATATTTTCTTTGATTCTCACAATTATAATGGTTTTGGGTTGTATGCCTTTTTCATCCGGTGTAATTGCTTGCGCTGAAAGCTTTGAAACCGAAAATGGTGTTAAGGTTGAAATTGCGCCGTTTCTTTATAAATCAACACTTTATCAGATGGAGTTTCCCAGCCATCAGTCTTATGAAATTAAAGATAAAAGTGTTGTCGGTGATTATGCTATTTCCCGCGAACTTAACGACCTTTCCTATATATTTACATTCCCTGCAGGAACTACACAAATAGAATGTAACGTATCTCTTGACGGAGAAACCGATTGGAGAGGCTTCCGTATCAACTCTACCGATAATCCGTCTTATTGGGAAAAAGACGAAGATGGCAATGTTGACCATAGTCAGCCTATGACTTTTAAACGCGGTGAAATAACTGCAGAGCGTGATGAATATGGTGTTTTGTACAGGGATTATCTGAAGGACAGAGATGTTGAAGGCTTCAGGGATTATGATAAGATTTATTGGAGACTCAGATACATCTGCAACGGAGAAGAGTTGACAGAATACTTTGATGTAAAGCTTTACGATTACGATAAGGCTGAAAAATATGGACTCAAAGCAGTTAATTTCAATGTTGCGGGTCTGCCTTTTGGTTTTTTGCAGGGCGAAAACGTGATTGCCAACCAAAAGGCTGCCGGAAAATATCTTTCACAAAATGATTTTGATATTGTTGCTGTTCAGGAAGATTTCGGCTTTCATAAACAGCTTATTAAGAGTATGAACGGTTTTAATTATACGACCAACCATACCGGCGGAATTCCCGGTGGTGACGGACTTAACATATTCACAAAAGATATGCCTATATACAACGAAACACGAGTTTCTTGGAACGAAGCCTGCGGTATTCTTTCAGACGGTTCTGATGCACTCACTCCGAAAGGTTTTGTTTATTCTGTTATTGATGTAGGTAACGGTATTTATGTGGACTTTTATAACTTACACGCAGATGCTTACGGTGGTCAGGGTTCAATTGCTGCAAGAACAAGCCAGATCAAACAACTTGCCGAATTTATACAGGCACGTTCTGCTGAGAATGACAGACCTGTGATTATAACAGGTGATTTCAATAATTATATGCATACTCACGAAGATGACGGTGCTCTTTACAAAACACTTTATCTTGAGTGTGGTTTAAAAGATGCATGGATAGAATATCACAACAATGGTGACTATTTTAATCTGTACCAGTGGCACATCACAGGTCTTCCAGCCTGGGGTAATTGGGACTCGGTTGAAAGATTTATGTACAAAGGCGGCAGCGGTGTAGATATTGTTGTAAGCGATTTCAGATTTGTTGAAGTCTGTGATGACAACGGAAAAGTAATATCTGACCATTCTTCCGCAGAGTGTGATTTTACTTTTATAAAAACCTCAGATTTCGTTGAAAACACCCAGACTCTTCAGCAGAAACCAAAAGTCTTCGGAAGTAATTTCCTCAATCTCATCAAATGGATTTTCAAAGATCTTGTTATGGTTTTTTCAGATATCGGCAATCTTCCTGAATTACTGAAAGAATTAGTGTAATAGTAATAAGCTGTATAAAACAAGTATAATATCGCCATCCTTAAAATAGTGATTTTAAGGATGGTGTTTTCTTTGACAAAAAACAAAGAGAAACCACAGAAGTGATTTCTCTTTGCTTGGTGCCGGTGACCGGACTTGACGGCGTTCGCTACGCTTTGCCGTCATGGCAACGATTATAATTGGCTTCGCCAATCACGGTTCAAGTCCTGTCTTGCAGTAAAACAAAAAGACAAGCATAACACAAAAGTGTCCTGCTTGTCTTTGGTGCCGGTGACCGGACTTGAACCGGTACGATGTTGCCACCGAGGGATTTTAAGTCCCTTGCGTCTGCCTATTCCGCCACACCGGCAAGGTGTGATTATTATATAATATTCTGTCAGAGACAAAATATTAACAGCAACTATTATAAATCAAAATTACTTTCTTGTCAATAGCATAACAAAAAACTACCCTGCTGTTTTTTAGCAGGGAAGAAGTCTTTTATTTGAGAATTTGTTCTGCAAATTCAATTATTTTTGCAAATATATCGTTAAAGCCATTGATGAAACCCGACATATCCGCACCTGTGATTTTTGAAATGAGTTCAGCGATGTAGAGAGGAATATCACTGAGAATTGCAAGAATTGAAAACATATTTTTCACCCACTTATTTTATTTTGTGTTGCCACAATTTCATTATAAGGGTGAAAACTTCACAAGTCAACTTAAAAAATAAAGTTTAATGTTTTTTAATTATTGAACAAATGTTAACTTTCTTTGAAAAATGATAATTAATGTTTTACTTTTAGAATACAATGTGCTAAAATATAAGAGAGAAAATAGGTGACTGGAGGCTCACGTTTATGAATAAAAAATGGAGCAAAAAGAAAAAGATAATTACGGCAGTTATCATTGTTGTTGTTGCTGCACTTGTTGCAGCAGTGCTTTACATAGCACTGAAGCCTGAAGAT
The DNA here is from genome assembly GCA_045649705.1 of Acutalibacteraceae bacterium. GTDB lineage: Bacteria > Bacillota > Clostridia > Oscillospirales > Acutalibacteraceae > SIG575. Next base: position 4,551 of record JAZRQI010000262.1, on the reverse strand, counting down.
CCCATTGAAACAGAAATTTATCAGATCCAGACAGGTGATATTACAGAAACATTTGACACAACAGCAATTGTGCAGTCTTCAAATCAGGGCAACTTCTTGATTTATGACGGTGTTAAAATAAAAGAAGTGAATGTCAGAGTAGGTGACAATGTTAAAAAGGGCGATGTTCTTGCAACATTTGACACAACATCTCTCAATGCACTTCTTTCCGAAAAACGCGAAGCATACAACGCTGCACAGAAAGCATATAATGACTATCTCGACGGTTCTTTCTCTGCAAAGAGTCAGCAGACTGAAATCGATAAGCAGATAGCAACTCTTGAAAAAGAAATTGTGAATCTGGAAAAGATTGTCAGCGAAGAAAAGAACAATAAAAATGACAATGTTTCATCAGACAATGCACAGGTAAGTAAGGATGAACTTGCAGAACTCAGAGATGCTCTCAAAGAAACATTAGGCAACAATAAGCTTGCAGATGCTATGGTTGACAGACTCTTGTCATCCGACAGTGCAACATCACAGATGGTAAGTGCTATCAAAGGTCTTCTTTCAACCGCTACAATTGATATGTCTGCAATCCAGTCAATGACAAACGGTCTTATGTCTGAAAATGAACAGCATCTTCTTGAAAAAGAACTCCAGCTTGTTCAGCTTAAAGTTCAGAGTGCTATGCTTACTGCGCAGTCAGGAGATACACTCAAAACAGTTTATAAAACAATCGCTGACTCTGCTTATGACGCTTACGAAGAAATGGCAACACAGGTTAATTCTCTCAACGGCGGATGGATTGCAGCAGAAGACGGATTTGTACGCGAAGTAAACATCAAGGCAGGGGAAACCTATGTCAGCGAAACAACATCTGCTGCACCTCAGCTTGATATGTCTTCAATCCTTGCGTCTGTTACAAGCGGAAATTATGATATTACAAATATTATTTCTTCGCTTACAGGTTCTTCAAACAAGGGAATGGTAGTTGAATACTATCCTCTTGAAGCTACTTTCGAAGTAAGCAAATATGACATTTCAAAAATTTATATGGACCAGGAAGTTACTGTTACAACTGTAGACGGTAAAAAGTTTGATGCAACAGTCAATTATATAAGCGCAGTTGCAGATTCATCATCAAGCGGTATCAATATCAATTCACTTATGGGTGGCGGCGGTGCTACATCGAACACCCTTACTGCAAAGGTGGAAATTTACAATGCAGACAGAAGCGTGATTATCGGTATGGATGTTGACCTTTCAGCAGCTCTTGAAACGAAGAAAGACGTGTTAGTGATTCCTGTTGAGTCAATACAGTATGATAACGAAAGCGGATATTATGTGTTCGTTTACGATGCAGAGGAAAAAATCATCAACAGAAAAACTGTAGTTGTAGGCCTCTTTGACGGTGCAAACTACGAGGTTCTTGAAGGTCTCAGCGAAGGTGATCAGATTGTCCGTGCTCCCAGAATGAAAATGGAAGACGGTATGAGAGTTATTCCGAAAGGATGAGTAAAGCGTGAATATCATTGAAAATATCAGAATTGCGATATTCAGCATAAAAACCAACATAATGCGCTCACTTCTGACAATGCTCGGTATTATAATCGGCGTTTCATCTGTTATTGCAGTTGTGACTGTTGGTAACGGCGGACGAGATTATATTATCGATATGCTCAGCAGTATGGGTTCAAGTATGGTTTCGATAACTGTAAAATCTGAGGCATCTCCCAGTGAGTTTATTTCCAATGCAGATATCAAGGCGCTGAAAAAAATTGACGGAGTTGAGTGTATTTCTCCTATGGGATACGCAATCGGTTCAGGCTCTACAGAAACTGAGGGCATTGATATGGCAATTGCAATCGGCGGAAACACAGACCTGGAAACAGTTATGTTGGCAAAGACAACAAAGGGCAGATTTTTCTCAGAGCAGGAATATGACTCTGCGTCAAAAGTTTGTGTTATGCCTGATGTTATGGCAACTATGATTTTCGGCACAAGTGAGTGTGTAGGAAAATATTTTAACCTGAATATCAACAACCAGACAGTACAACTTAAAGTTATCGGCCTTTATAATGCTGCGGCATCTGAGGATATGGCTGATATGATGATGGAAAGCATGGCAGGTATAGCAAATATGGACGTTGCCAGTGCTGCTATGATGCTTGTACCTCAGACTCTTCTTGATGAACTCAACGGTGTTCCCGACCAGTACAATATGGTTTATGTTACTGCGGAAGATGACAGTCAGCTTGATGCTATCGGTAACATAGTTTCTAACGTTCTCTATTCAAGAAATAACAATTTCGGTTCTGACATTTATCTTGTTCAGAATATGGCAACATATATTGATATGCTTGACAGTATTATCAGGATTCTTACTATTTTCATCGCAGGTGTCAGTGCTATATCACTCCTTGTAGGCGGTATCGGTGTTATGAACATTATGCTGGTTTCCGTTACTGAAAGAACAAGAGAAATCGGCATCAGAAAATCTCTCGGTGCTAAAACTTCAACCATTATGTTCCAGTTCCTTACAGAATCGGTTATCCTTTGTCTTATCGGCGGTATTATCGGTTTTATGTTAGGAGTTGTCGGTGCATATTCAATAGCAAGTATTATGAATATTTCCGTTTCTCTGCAGGCAAGTACTGTGGCAATTGCGGTAGGATTCTCAAGTGCTATCGGCATATTCTTCGGTATTTATCCCGCAAGACGTGCAGCTAAGATGTTGCCTATCGATGCACTCAGACACGAATAATCGGGAGGTTGAATTATGGCTTTAATAGAAATTAAAGATGTTTATAAAATTTATAATCCCGGTGAGAACGAAGTCCGTGCTCTTGACGGAGTAAGTCTTTCTATTGATGAGGGAGAGTTTGTTGCAATTATCGGTCAGTCAGGTTCAGGTAAATCGACGCTGATGAACACACTCGGTCTTCTCGACAGACCTACAAGCGGTGAATATTTTCTTTCAGGCAGAGACGTTGCAACACTTACAGATGATGAACAGTCTGAAATCAGAAACAAGCAGATAGGCTTTATTTTTCAGGGTTTCAATCTGATTCCCAGTCTTACTGCTGTTGATAATGTAGAACTTCCTCTTGTTTACAGGGGCATGAAGAAAGAGGAAAGAAATAAACTTTCTCTTGAAGCGCTTGAAAGAGTGGGACTTGGACAGAGACTTCATCACAGACCGTCACAGATGTCGGGCGGTCAGCAACAGAGGGTGGCAATTGCAAGGGCGGTTGCGGCAAAACCTCCCGTTATACTTGCTGATGAGCCTACGGGTAACCTTGACTCTTCATCAGGCAGAGAGGTTATGAGGATTCTCCATGAACTCAGTGATGAGGGAAGAACAATAATTCTTATTACTCACGACAATGAAATTGCTGAGGAAGCAAACAGAATCATCCGCATTCAGGACGGAAAAATTGTCAGTGACATAACAAAATAAAGAAACAGATTATCTTGAACATTTTCAGGATAATCTGTTTTTCTTTTTCATTATTATAAAAAATATAAGATAAAAACTGATAAGAAGAAGTGAAAAGTTGTATCTGCTCTGAAAGAGAATCAGAAAACCGAGAATGGTAACAGGAAAGACCGTTACACATGAAATTATAAAAGATATTTTTTCTGCTTTTTCTTTGCTCGATTTTGATTTTAAAAAATTTTCTAAAATTTTACCTCCGTCTAATGGTTCACAAGGGAGGAGATTCAGAACAGCAATTGAAAGGTTGATTCTTGAAAAATATGTCCCGTGAAAAATCAGAAATAAAACTATGTTTACAAGAGGTCCTGCGAAGGCACAGAGCATTTCTTTTCTGAAACTGAGAAAATTTTCATCTTTTCTTTCAATCCGCATTCCGAAGGGTGTGATATGTATTTCTTTTGGCTTTTCATGGCTTAAAAGCAGGAATGTCAGGTGACCTGCCTCGTGAAGAACGCCTGACAAAAGGCACAAAAAAACAGTTCCTGTTTTGTCGAAAAGTCCTATAAGAGCCACAGTCAGTCCGAAGAAAAAACTGATTTGTATTTTTGTTTCTTTAAATTTTATTGTCATTTACATCAAGAATATAAAGGGGATTAACTTTCTCACCGTCAATTTCAATTACAAAATGAAGATGAGGGCCTGTTGACCTGCCGGTTGACCCTACAAGGGCAATTGTTTCACCGCTTCGCACCACCATACCTTCTTCTGCAATGATTTCGGAACAGTGGAGATATCGCGTCACAAGACCGTCAGAATGAGTAAGTTCAATATATTTTCCGCTTACATCATCGTAATCTACATTTGTCACAGTGCCGTAGTATGCGGCTTTTATTTTTTCTCCCTCGTCTGCTGCAATGTCAAGTCCCGAATGAAAAGAAAAAGTTTTGGTTACGGGATTTATCCTGTATCCGAAAGGTGAAGAAATTGAACCGCTGACAGGAACACAGATTTCACTTGATATGTAATAGGGTGAAAATGAAGTTCCCGTCTGAGGAGCGAAGACAGAAATATCATCAAGTCGGAGGCCAAGCGGTCTTAGGAAGACAAATCCCCACTACAACTCCTTGGCT
>JAZRQI010000261.1:0-5573 GCA_045649705.1 Acutalibacteraceae bacterium | reverse complement strand
CAAAAAAAGAGGCTTTGTTGAAAAACAGAAAATCTGTAAAGAAACAGGTGTGTCTGAAGATAGTGACGTTTTCAAGAAACTTTTCGAGAAAAATATTCTTTTCAGAAATTTTGATGCATCACGCAGAGTTGGTGACAATTTCCAGAGAATGGTCAGACTTTTACTGGATTCTCCTGACATTAAATTCTCAAAGAAACAGGAACTTGTAGTGGCTTTGCTTGAAGAAGTGAAAACTGCTTCTGTAAAGGAAATTTGCTATTATACAGGCGTAACATCTGCAGTAATCAATACTCTTGTATCAAAGGGTATATGTGAACTTTATGATAAAGAAGTTTATAGGATGCCGTTTACTGCTGATGAAGTTGAAGTATCTGAAATAGTGCTTTCTGAGAAGCAGAACAATGCTTTTCTTGGATTAAAGGAACTGCTTGATAAAGAAGTAAGTGCCGCCGCTTTGCTCTACGGAGTCACAGGTAGCGGTAAAACACAGGTGTTCCTGAAACTTATTGATGAAACTGTCAGTAAGGGTAAAGATGTTATTCTGATGGTTCCTGAAATTTCTCTGACTCCTCAGACAATAAGGCTTTTCAAAAACAGATATGGCACGAAAATTGCTGTGTTTCATAGCGGACTTTCAATGGGTGAAAGAGTTGACGAGTATAAACGTGTGAAGAATAAAGAGGCGAAAATTGCTATCGGCACACGTTCAGCTGTGTTTGCTCCTTTTGAAAATCTTGGTCTTATTATTATGGACGAAGAACAGGAACATACCTACAAATCAGAAAACAGTCCAAGATTTCACGCGAGGGATGTTGCAAAGTTCAGATGTTGTCAGAATTCTGCACTGTTATTACTTGCTTCTGCTACACCAAGTGTTGAAACATTTGCAAATGCAAAAAACGGCAGATATAAACTGTTCACCCTTGATGAGCGATACGGCAAAGCAGTTCTTCCCGAGGTTATTACTGTTAATCTCAATGAAGAGGCAAAATTTGGTGAAAAATCAATTATAAGTCGCATATTAGCAGAGGAACTTACCGAAAATTACAGAAACGGTCATCAATCAATAATTTTGTTGAACAGACGCGGTTATAATACTTTTGTTTCCTGTAAAAAGTGTAATAATGTTATAACTTGTCCGAACTGCAGTATTTCGATGACTTACCATTCAATGAACGGTAAGCTGATGTGTCACTATTGCGGTCACAGTACTTCGAAAAAAATCAAGTGTGATGCTTGTGGCAGTGAAGAGCTGAGGTTCAACGGTGTCGGTACACAGAAAATTGAAGAAGAACTGAAATTCTTATTGCCTGACGCAAAGGTATTGAGAATGGATGCTGATTCCACAATGTCCCGCTTTGCCTATGAGAATAACTTTGAAAGTTTCAGAAACGGCGAATATGACATTATGGTTGGAACACAGATGGTGGCAAAGGGTCTAGACTTCGAAAATGTCACTCTTGTAGGTGTTATTTGTGCTGATATGCAGCTTTATAATGACGATTTCAGAAGCAGTGAAAGAACATTTTCCTTGCTGACTCAGGTAATCGGTCGTTCAGGCAGAGGTAACTTTGCAGGAAAAGCTATTATTCAGACATTTACACCTGATAATGAAATAATAAAATTTGCACAGAATCAGGATTACGATTCGTTTTTTGATTTTGAAATTAAAATCAGAAAAATGATGGTTTATCCTCCTTACTGTGATTTGTGTGTTGTTGGCTTTGTGGGAGATAACGAACTCAATGTATCTCAGGCATCAAAGGCATTTTTGCAACTGATGAAATCAAAAATCAAGGAAAAGTACAAGCTGGAACAGTTGATTGTTCTCGGTCCTGTACCCTTGAAGGTTGCAAAGGTAAGCAACAAATACAGATACAGACTTATATTAAAATGTCATAACACAAAGTCTTTCAGGAATATGATTTCTGAATTGCTCAGTGAATTTGACATAAATGGTAAAAAATTGGATGTTACGGTTTACGCGGATATAAATCCCGAAACTATGATATAGAATGGTGATAAATTATGGCTTTGAGAAATATTGTAAAATACGGTGACCCCGTTCTCAGAAAAAAGAGCAGGGTTGTAGAAAAATTTGATAGTAAACTTTCCGATTTAATCGATGATATGATTCAGACAATGAACAACGCTGAGGGTGTAGGCCTTGCTGCCGTGCAGGTTGGTGTTCTCAAAAGAGTTGTTGTTGTCGATGTTGGTGAAGGTGTTATAGAACTTGTCAACCCTGAAATTATTGAGGAATCAAGTGAGAAACAGATAACTCCCGAAGGATGTCTTTCTTTACCCGGACAGTCAGGCAACACATGTCGTCCGATGACAGTAAAGGTCAAAGCACAGGACAGAAACGGAAAATGGTATATCCATAAAGGTACAGGTCTCAAAGCCAAGGCATTCTGCCACGAAATTGACCACCTTGACGGTATCCTTTATATTGACAAAGTTATCAATAAAACTCCGGAGGTTTAATCTATGAAAGTTGTTTTTATGGGAACACCTGATTTTGCTGTTCCTTGTCTTGAAAAACTTATAGATTACGGTTGTGAAGTCGTTGGCGTTTTCACACAACCGGATAAACCTGTAGGCAGAAAACGTATTATTACTCCTCCTGCAGTTAAGGTATGTGCAGAGAAACACGGTCTTTCAGTTTATCAGCCTGAAAAAATGAGAGACGGCACTGCTTATAAAATTTTAAAAGAACTTAAACCTGATTTAATCGTGGTTGTAGCTTACGGTAAAATTTTACCTAAAGAAATTCTTGAAATTGCACCCCTTGGTTGCATCAACATTCATGGTTCACTTCTTCCGAAACTCAGAGGTGCAGCACCTATTCAGTGGTCTGTAATCAACGGAGATGAATATTCAGGTGTAACTTCTATGATGATGAATGAAGGTCTTGATACAGGTGATATGCTTGTGGAAAGACGTGTAAAAATAGATTTTTGTGAAACTTCAGGTGAGCTTTACGACAGACTTTCTTTTGTCGGTGCTGAAGTTCTTGAAGAAACACTTGAAAAACTCGAAAACGGAACTCTTGAGCATACCCCTCAGAATGATGAAGAGTCAACATACGCTCCGCTTCTCAGTAAAGAAATCTCAAATATTAACTGGAATGATACCGCTTTGTCGGTTTACAATAAAATCAGAGGACTCAATCCGTGGCCAGTGGCAATTACCTATATTGACGGCGTTAAATATAAAATTTTCGAATCAGAGTATGTTGAAAATGTAAAAGGTAATCCCGGTGAAATTGTCGAGAACAAAAAACAACTTGTTGTTGTTTGCGGTGACGGTAACGGAGTTTCTCTTAAAGTTTTACAGCCTGACGGTAAAAAACAAATGGATATTGTAGCTTTCTTGTCAGGTAATAAACTTGAAAAAGGAAAAATTATCGGATAGGTGATTTTATGTGGTGGTATTATCTTGAAAGTTATTGGCTTTATCTTGTAATTGTAGGACCTGCACTTTTGTTTGCAATTGGTGCACAGATTAAAGTAAAGAATAATTTTAATAAATATTCACGTGTAATGTCTTCAAGAGGTCTTACTGGTGCCAATGCTGCGATGCAGGTGCTCAGCTATTACGGTATTCACGATGTACAGATAGAAAGAGTATCAGGAAAGCTCAGTGACCATTATGACCCGAAAAGTAAGGTTATAAGACTCTCTGACAGCGTGTTCAATTCTAGGTCTGTTGCAGCAATTGGTGTTGCCTGTCACGAAGCAGGACACGCAGCACAACATGCGCAGGGTTATGCACCGATTAAATGGAGAAATGCTATTCTTCCTGTATGTAATATCGGTTCAACTCTTGGTATTCCGATTGCTTTGGTTGGTTTGTTTCTGAACAACGACTTTCTTATAAATTTTGGTCTTGTATTATATTCACTTATTGCTGTTTTTCAGTTTATAACACTTCCTGTGGAATTCAATGCAAGTAAAAGGGCAGTTGAAGTAATAGGTCAGACTAATATTCTGGATGAAGAAGAAATTATCGGCACTAAAAAAGTTTTGTCAGCTGCGGCTATGACTTACGTTGCAGCACTTGCTACTTCTATTGCAAACCTTTTAAGATTTATTATTATGTTTGGCAGAGGCAGAAGAAGATAATGAGTTTGAAAAATTCTCCACGTCAGAAAGCGTTTGAAATTCTTTTCAGAATTCATACATCAAATGCTTATTCAAATCTGACGCTTGATACATATTTACAAAAAGATAATATGGATTCACGTGACAGGGCATTTGTCAGTGCGTTGGTTTATGGTGTGTGTGAAAGACAGTTGACAATAGACTACAACTTGTCTCTCTATCTCAAACAACCTATAAAAAAATTAAAACCTGAGGTCCTGATTGTCTTACGTCTTGGCGCTTATCAGCTGCTATTTATGGATAAAATTCCTGTTTCAGCAGCCATAAATGAGAGCGTAAATCTCATAAAAGCAAACAGAGCATCATTCGCATCAGGACTGGTTAATGCTGTTCTGAGGAATATTTCAAGAAATGGTCTGAAGTTACCCTCGGAGAATGAAAAAAACTATTTATCGGTGAAATATTCTTGTCCTGAATGGTTAGTTAATTTGTGGATTAAATCATACGGACAGGATATGACTGAAAAAATCCTTGAACATTCACTTGGCGAAGTTCCTGTTTATATCAGAGTAAATACAACAAAGACAAATTCAGATGAATTGATTGAAATATTAAAAAATGAAGGTATAACATCGGAAGCGTGTGAGAATATTCCCGATGCACTTATGCTCAGAAAACAGGGTTCAATCGAAAACCTTGAATCATTTAAAAAAGGACTATTTCATGTTCAGGATTTGTCTTCTCAGTTTTGCAGTATTTCACTTAATGCAGAAAAAACTGATTCTGTTCTTGATGTCTGCTCCGCACCAGGCGGAAAAACATTCACTATTTCTGAGTGTATGAATGATTCAGGCAGTGTTACGGCCTGTGACATTTATCCCTCTAGAGTTAAACTCATTGAAGAGGGTGCTGAAAGGTTGGGGCTCGGTTCAATAACTGCAAAAGTTTCTGATGCCTCAGTGTTTAATGAAAGTTTTTCTCAGTTTGATAAGGTGCTTTGTGATGTTCCTTGTTCAGGTCTCGGAATCATCAGAAGAAAGCCTGAGATTAAATATAAATCACCTGATGATATTGACAAATTACACAATTTGCAGTATCTTATACTGTGTATGACCTCAAGATATGTGAAAAAATCAGGCAAGTTGGTATATTCTACTTGCAGCCTTAATCCTGCAGAAAACACGGAAATCTGCAAGAAATTTTTAAGAGAAAATCCTGATTTTTATCTGACAGATATTCCGGACGGAGAAAAATTCGGACTTGTTGAAGATAAGATGTTGACGGTTATGCCTCATTTTAACGATACAGACGGATTCTTTATAGCAATTTTTGAAAGAAAAGGGGAGTAATTTTGAGCAAGATTGATATTAAATCTATGACGAAAGACGAATTGCGTCTTGCTCTTAATGAAATCGGTCTGCCTAAATTCAGAGCTGACCAGGTTTTCTCCTGGATTCATCAGAAAGG
>JAZRQI010000260.1:0-2047 GCA_045649705.1 Acutalibacteraceae bacterium | reverse complement strand
TGAAGCACTTTCAATGATTCCCGCTGACAACTCAGCACAAGAGGGTGTGTTTACATCCTTCTTCGGACCTGATTTGTTTAATTTAGCAGGTGTTGTACTTCTTACATCTCTTGGTACATTGGGACTTCCTCAGATGATTGGCAAGTTCTATGCAATCAAAGACGAAAAGTCAATCAAGACAGGAACTATTGTTTCAACTGTCTTTGCTCTTATCGTAGCAGGTGGATGTTATTTCCTCGGCGGATTCGGCAGACTCTTCGGTGACAGAGTTGAATACACAGCAGACGGCTCAATAATTTATGACAGTATTGTTCCTGCAATGCTCAGGGATTTACCCGATGTTTTAATGGGTATAGTTGTGATTCTGGTGCTTTCAGCATCTATGTCAACTCTCTCTTCACTTGTGCTTACATCAAGTTCAACAATTACCCTTGATTTTATTGCACCACTTCGCAAAAAAGACTTGCAAGAAAAGTCAAAATTGTCTATAATGAGAGTGTTTGTAGTTTTCTTTATTATTGTGTCGGCAGTCATTGCCATTATACAGGCAAAATCTTCCGTTACATTCATCGCACAGCTTATGGGAATTTCCTGGGGTGCACTTGCAGGTGCGTTCCTGGCACCGTTCCTTCTGGGACTTTATTGGAAAAAGGTTACCAAAGCTGCAGTATGCGTAAACTTTATTACAGGTGCCGGTATTATGGTGCTTAATATGACAGCAAAAGACATCTTCCCCGAGTTTTTACAGTCACCCCTTAATGCAGGTGTGTTTGCAATGCTCCTCGGATTTGTGGTAGTGCCCGTTGTAAGTCTTCTTACACAGAAATCAGTTGACAAAAACAAGGTTGACGGAATGTTCTCTTGTTACGATAAAGACGTTAAAGCTAAAACTAAACATATGTTAGAAAGTAAATAAAGGAAGTTTGAGATGAAAACAAATTTTTTCCAGAAAGACATTGAAACAATGTCAAGAAAACAGATTGATGAACTTCAGCTTGAAAGACTTAAATGGATAGTTGATTACAGCATCAGAAATGTACCTTTTTATGCTGAAAGACTTGGCAAAGCAGGCGTAACTGCTGAGAAAATCAAGAGCCTTTCAGACATTCAGTACATACCCTTTACAACAAAGGCTGATATCAGAGATAACTACCCCTATGGTCTTTTCGGTGCAAAGATGAAAGACATTGTCCGTATTCACGCATCAAGCGGTACAACAGGTAAACCCACAGTTGTAGGTTACACAAAGAATGATATCAACAACTGGAGTGACTGTGTTGCACGTTTGTCAGCCGCTGTTGGTGTTACAGATGAAGACGTAGCACAGATTTCATTCGGTTACGGACTTTTCACAGGTGCTTTGGGACTTCACTACGGTCTTGAAAAGCTTGGTTGTGCAGTTATTCCCGTTTCAAGCGGCAACACTGAAAAACAGGCAATGCTCCTTAAAGACTTCGGCACAACAGTTCTTATCAGTACACCTTCTTACGCTATGTATATGAGTGAAGTTGCTCACGATATGGGCATTACAAACGATGAATTGAAACTCCGTATCGGTCTCTTCGGTTCAGAGGGTTGCACAATGGAGCTTCGTGATAAAATCGAAAAAGGCTTCGGTCTTTTCTCAACTGATAACTACGGTATGAGTGAGCTTATGGGTCCCGGAGTTTCAGGTGAATGTGTGGAACGTAACGGACTTCACTTTGCAGAAGACCACTTCCTTCCTGAAATCATCAACAGTGAAACAGGAGACAGACTTGGAGCAGGTGAAGAGGGTGAACTTGTTGTCACAACTCTTACAAAAGAGGGTATCCCAATGCTCCGTTACAGAACAAAGGATATCACAAAACTTAACTATGACACTTGTAAGTGCGGCAGAACACATTGCCGAATGGAAAAAGTGGGTGGCAGAGCAGACGATATGCTTAAAATCCGCGGTGTTAACGTGTTCCCGTCACAGATTGAATCAGTTCTTGCTCAGATTGACGGTATTTCACCTCACTATGAACTTGTGCTGACTCGTAAAAATTATACAGACTATCTTGAA
>JAZRQI010000259.1:0-2376 GCA_045649705.1 Acutalibacteraceae bacterium | reverse complement strand
GTCAGTATTGTTATTGCTTTAAAAGAAATTGACAATTTATAGTAGGGATACACGTAAATTGCGGGAAAAACAAGGACACACAACAGCCACCAGGGGAAAAAACTCAGTTTCAGCATTGCGGTTTCAAAGCATTTCTTCTCCATAATTTTCCCACTGAGTGCCACAATTTCATTTGCTTTGCAGGGTTCGTTTTCAAAATAGAGATAGGGTGCTAAAAAATATCTCTGACAAAGAACGAACGAAAAGAAAATTCCCGTAATTCCAAGAACAATTGCACTTATTGTCAGAGACATAAAAATCAGCTGACCTATACCCTCTCTGAGTGCATAAACAAGATATCCGCCTACTGCAACAGATGGAAGAAGAAACAGAAAAGTTATGATAAATTTCCTCAGTTGTATAGCAAAAGTTATTTTTATTGCACCGAAAGATTTTCTGACACTGTAAAAAGAAAAAAGTTTCGCAGGTGACAGTCTGTTTTTTCTTGCATTCTCATAAAACCATATGTCTCTGCCGTAGTTGAAAGGTACAAGTGCGATGTAGGAAAAAACACCAATTGCGGAAATAAGAATCTTTCTTATTACAGGTGAAATATACATACTCACAGCAGGCATTCGGCCGAGAAATTCACCGAGAATAAACGTGTTATTCAGAAAAAAACTGAGAAGAACAGTTATCACAAGAACCAGGGACAGTCTCAGATTCTGATCAAGCATATTGGCTTTGGAAAATATTTTTATTTTACCGTTCATAGTTATCACCGTTCCAAAATTTTATTCATCAGAAGTATTGGTGTTTTTTCCTTATTTATACAGAAAAATAATGCATTTTTTATACATATATATATTGCGTTTTTTCTCCTTAAATGGTAAAATATATTGTTCTAATAAATTAAAATGGAGAAGTTTATGAGAAAATTTATTTCTGTTTGTTTTTTGATAGTTTTTGCGCTGACTTTTATGTCGGGAATCAGTGTTTCTGCGGCAGAAAAAACTTACGCTTCCGATAAGATTTTTTCTATTGCAGCAATTGATAACGTGGCAGATTTTTCTGAAGAAATTGAAAATCTTTCCGGACTTAGGTTTGATGCAATTTCACTGAAAACAGGTGAAAACGGTTTAAAAATCCAAGAACTGAAAAATGTTCTTTCACTCAACAAAAACAATATGTCTGTGATTATCGACTGCAACGAAGAGAACATTGATGAGGTTTTTTCGGTTGCTAAAGATTATGAAAACGTCTTTCTCCGTGCAAGAGATATGAAAGCAAAAGAACTCATCTTGTGGGCTGACAAAATCAAGGTTATCCTCACTTATGACGGAAATGTGATTTTCTCTGCAATTTCAGTTTACAATTCTGCAAAAGAGAACAACTTCGATTTCTGCGAATTTACAAGCAAAAACAGATACAGCGTTATTTATTCACAGCTCTTTGTAAACAGATTTGACGGCACTCAGGCACTTATGCCGTTTACAGAGAAAGATTTCAGCGGTCAGAGAAATGACTCACTCCACGGTTGGGAAAGTGCTCTCTCCCTCGGTTACAGTGCAATTGAAACAGATAACATAAAGGAATTTGCAAAATATATTTCACTTCTTGATGAAAGTTATCTTCAGCTTGAAGAGGTTTACAACAAGGCCGTGACAACTGACCTTACTCCCTACTCTTCATCAAGCACAAAAGATTTTGAAAAATATCTTAAAAAGGCTGAATCTATCCTTAACTCAGATAAGGCTTCAAGTCAATTACAGATTAACGAATGCATTGAAAAAATTGAACTTGCATATTCTGATTTTGAACTGACCGATTCAAACGAAAACAAGGCAATCACAGTCACTCCAATGAAAATATTCTGGATTGCATTTGCAATTGCTCTCTTCGTTTCATCACAGGTTTATCTTCACAGAAAAACCAAAAAATCATAAATTTTAAAATCGGAGGGATTTTTATGGCAACAGAAAGAAAGCTTACACTCAAACGTGCATCTTTTCCTGAGGAAGTCGGTGTTTCCTCTGCGGCAATAAAAAGCATTATTGAAGATTTTAAAAATAACGATGTTGAAGTACACAGCCTTATGATTTTAAGACACGGCAAAGTGGCTTTTGAATCCTGGGCTTATCCCTTTACTCCCGATATGCCCCACATTATGTATTCAGTCAGCAAAAGCTTTACTTCAACCGCAATCGGCTTTGCAATTGAAGAAGGTCTTCTCTCACTTGATTCAAAGGTTGTTGATTTCTTCCCGGAATTCAACAATGAAGAAGACGAAAATCTGCAGAAGCTGACTGTTTTCCACCTGCTTACAATGACTGCAGGTAAAATGGTAAGCTTCCTTACTGACAGAACAAAAAATCAGTGGGTCAAGGATTTCTTCGA
>JAZRQI010000258.1:0-8432 GCA_045649705.1 Acutalibacteraceae bacterium | reverse complement strand
TCAATGTAAAGCTCATGGTCGCAGATTGAACCTGAATCAAAACCGCCTAAGTTGAAGTAAGCGTGGTTTGTGAAGTTCATAATTGTCTTCTTGTCACTGACACCGCTGTACTCAATTGAAAGAGCATTTCTGTCGTCAAGTGTGTAGGTGACTGTAACATTCATATTTCCGGGGAAACCGTTTGACCCGTCAGGGCTGAAGAAAGAAAACTCCACCTTGTTGTCGTCAACAATAATTGCTCTCCATACTGAGCGTGAAAATTCTCCGCCACCGTGAAGACATGTTTCACCCTCGTTGTGAGTTACTTCATATTCTGTACCGTCAATTGTGAATTTACCTTTTGCGATTCTGTTTGCGTATCTGCCTACAGTCATACCCTGGTAATCAGAGCGTGTTTCGTGACCTGCAATGTCGTCAAAACCGATAAGGATATCGTCGAGAATTCCCTCTTTGTCAGGAACATACAGTTTGTCGAGAGTTGCACCGTATGAAATAATTTCCGCTATCAATCCGTTTTTGTTTGTGATAATATACTTGTACACGTCTTCTCCTCTGGAAGTTGCACCGTAAAAAACTTTTTCAACACTCATTTTGTTTATCTCCTTTAAGTTGGTAACTATATTATAGAATAAAAGTTTCAACATATCAAGATTTTATTAAAGTTTATTGAAAACTTGTAAAAAGAAATTGAATTTGGTTGACCTTTTTTTCTTAATATTATATAATTAAATGTAAATATACAATGGGGAGGAATGCGTCTTGACAGATATGTTTGAAGAATATGTGCGGTTTGTTTTTCCTGCACTTGCGCTTGTTATAATTGTCGGATGTGTTCTGTCACTGTTGTTCAAAAGACCGAAAACAAAAACGGTGGCTTTCCTCGTCAATGAAAAAACAGGGGAAGCAGTTGCAATGCACTATTGGGAAACGTCAATAGGCAGAAGTCAGTCCTGTGATATAGTGCTGAATTACCCCACTGTTTCAAGGTTTCACAGCGTAATTTCAAGACGAAAAAATACATGGGTGATTTTCGATACAGGCTCAAAAACAGGTATAATTCTGAACGGTCAGAAAATCAAGAAAAAAGAAAAACTGTCAAACGGTGATAAAATAACTTTTGGCGAAGCAACTTATATTTTTTCTGCACCTGATTTCGGTGACAGACCTAAGGGAGAAGAGCTTCCCGTTTATGAGCTTGTAAGTGTATCAAACGGCAAAAAGTTTGTTCTTGACGGAACTTATTTCACTATCGGTAGAGGCAAAGACTGCGATGTGTATCTGAATCTTCCCACGGTTTCACGTAAACACGTTGAACTTATTTTTACAGAAGGCAAATGGAAACTTAAAAACTATTCTGCAAACGGTGTATATATAAATTCAAAACCCTGTATGCAGGAAAAATTCCTGAAAGACGGAGACACGCTTGATATCGGCGGTGCGAAAATAAAATTCAAAGAAAAAGAGTAAAAGAGGTGAAAAATTATGGCAGTTAAAAAGCTGAAAGCATTCAGATATGCTTTTTATCTTCTTGTTGTAACTGTTTTTCAGTTGTTGTCTTTTGCTCAGGTGCTGACAAAAGTTAAAGAAGATACGGCTCAGATTGCTATGATTTTCCTGTCTTTCTTACTTATAGAATGGTTTTATGTTGTGATAATGAGAGTCACAATCAGACAGAAGTCCTTTGAACTTGAACTGATTGCATTTTTTCTTTCTTCAATCGGTTTGTCACTCATTGCTACGGTGTCAACGGACTTTGCACTCAAACAGGTAATCTATATCCTTGCAGGTGTGCTGATTTTCATAGTTATGCGGTGGCTTATTGCAAATGCAGACAGAGTCACACTTCTCAGAATGCCTGCGGCAGTTTTTGCAGCAGGAGTCCTTGCTTTAAACCTTGTTCTGGCACAGGAATATAACGGTGCTAAAAACTGGGTGCAGATAGGACCGGTTTCATTTCAGCCATCAGAGTTTGTGAAAATCGCATTTATTTTTGTAGGTGCTGCAACACTTGATAAATTGCAGACTACAAAGAGTGTTTTCAAATATCTTGTTTTTGCGGCAGGTTGTATAGGTGCTCTTTTCCTGATGAGGGACTTCGGTACGGCACTCATCTTCTTTGCCACATTCCTGATAATTGCATATATGCGCTCAGGTGACTGGAAAACAATTGCGGTTATCTGTGTTGCGGCAGTTCTCGGTGCAATACTTATTATTTCGTTCAAATCCACCGTTGCGGCAAGATTCGCAACCTACAGACATATATGGGAAACACCGTACGACGAAGGTATGCAGCAGACAAGAATGCTGATTTACTCTGCAAGCGGAGGTCTTTTCGGTGTAGGTCTGGGAAACGGTAAACTGAGGGATATATACGCCTCAACAACTGACCTGATTTACGGTATGGTCTGCGAAGAGTACGGTCTGATTTTAGGTTTTATCGTGCTTATGACATTTGCGGCAATACTCATTTATACAGTGGCATCGGCAAAATCGGCAAGAACATCATTCTATGTTATTGCCGCCTGTTCTGCAGCAGGTCTTCTCCTTGTGCAGACAAGCCTTAACGTTTTCGGTGTTACCGATTTACTTCCCTGGACCGGTGTTACTCTGCCTTTTGTCAGCAGAGGCGGTTCAAGTATGATGTCCTGTTGGGGATTACTTGCGTTTATAAAAAGCGTTGACCCCAGGGCTTATCCCAAAACACTGAAAGAAACACAACTTACACACTGAAAGGAGAGAGAAAAGTGCATAACACGGTAAAAAGAGCGTTTTTGCTTATTTTCGTCGTCGGTATTTTTACTGTCGGCGCTGTTGTGTTGGCATTTTCTTTCTTTAAAAACAGTGAGGAGTGGGCAACTCACAGGGCAAACGCTCATCTCTACTCAGGCGGACAGATTTCTGCTGCAGGTACGATTTATGATTCAGGCGGAGAAATTCTTGCCCAGACAAAAGATTCAAAACGTTATTACAGTACCGATTCTACAATAAGAAAAGCAGTGCTTCACGCAGTGGGCGATACTGAAGGTTTTATGTCGACAGGTGTACATGCACTTTTTGAATCTGAGCTTACAGGATATAACATTGTTTCGGGAACGTATTACCTTTCAAAATATGGTATTGGTAATGATATAAACCTGACACTTGATGCAAAGGTGTGCAAGACGGCATACAATGCCCTGAATGGCAGAAAAGGCACGGTAGGTGTCTATAATTACAAAACAGGTGAAATCATCTGCATGGTGTCAACACCCACCTATGACCCTGAAAACAAGCCTGACACTGATACTATGAACAGTGATGCGTACAAAGCGGCATATATCAATAAATTTTTGTCAGCATCATATACACCCGGTTCAGTTTTCAAGGTGGTGACTTCTGCCTGTGCAATTGAAAATATACCTGATATTTACACAAGGACTTTCGATTGCGACGGTGAATATGAGGTAGGAGAAACAGAAGTTATCTGTAACGGTAAACACGGCAAACAGAACTTTGAACAGGCACTCAACAATTCCTGCAACTCTGCATTTGCTGAAATTTCAATTGAACTGGGTAAAACAAAATTGCAGGAAACTGCAAGAGAATTGGGTCTTACTTCATCCTTTGAGGTTGACAGAGTGCCGCTGTCAAAGGGTACGGCAGATTTATCAGAAGCTGTTGACATCGATATGGGTTGGGCAGGTATCGGACAGTATACAATTACTGCAAACCCTTGTATGATGATGACTCTTATGGGTGCCGTCGCAAACGATGGTAAGGCGATAGAACCTTATTATGTAAAATCAATAACAACACCAAAGGGCTTTTCCACATATAAAGCATCCGCAAAAGAGGCGGATGAAATAAACCTGAATACATCAACTGCAGAAAAATTGCAGTCACTTCTCAGGTCAAATGTTGTCAACTACTACGGTGAAAAGGCTTTCCCCGGACTTGAAATGTGCGGAAAGACAGGTACTGCAGAAGTAGGCGACGAAAAAACAGGAGATAACGCGTGGTTTGCAGGGTATTCTCAGAGAGAGGATTTTCCTTATGCCATAGTCGTTCTTATAGAAGATTCAAGCAGTTCGGCAAGAACTGCGGCAATTCCCGTAGCAAACCAGGTGCTGCAAAGTATAGGAGGATAAAAGATATGAGTTATGTAGAGTTTAACAACGTCAGCAAAGTTTATAAAGCGGGCGAAGTTGAAATTAAAGCAGTTGATGATGTAAGTTTCAACGTAGAGAAAGGTGAGTTCTGTGTTATTGTAGGTGCCAGTGGTTCAGGTAAAACAACAGCACTCAACATTCTCGGCGGTATGGACAATGCAACAGACGGCGATGTTATTATTGACGGTGAAGTTGTAACAGAAATGAATAATAAAAGACTTACAGAGTTCAGACGTCACGATGTAGGATTTGTTTTCCAGTTCTACAACCTTGTCCCTAACCTTACTGCACTTGAAAATGTTGAACTTGCAACACAGATGAGCCCTGATGCACTTGACCCTGCAACAGTTCTCGGAATGGTGGGCCTCAGCGAAAGACTTGACAATTTCCCCTCACAGCTTTCAGGCGGTGAACAGCAGCGTGTTTCAATTGCCAGAGCATTGGCTAAAAATCCGAAAATTCTTCTTTGCGACGAACCTACAGGTGCTCTTGACTACAAAACAGGTGTTGCAATTTTAAAACTTCTCCAGGATGCAAGCCGTAAACAGGGTATGACAGTTATCGTTATTACCCATAACCAGGCTATTGCACCTATGGCAGACAGAATTATTTCTATGGGTAGCGGCAAGATAAATTCCATTAAATTAAACCGTAATCCGGTTGATGTTGAAAGGATTGTTTGGTAAATGAGCAATGCGTTAATAAAGGAAGCTCTGCGCACCATAAAACGCAATAAAGCCAGATTTATTTCTATCATTGCCATTGTGGCAGTGGGCATCAGCTTTTATGCGGGTATAAGTGCGGCAGGCCCTGATATGCAGCAGACTGCAGTAAATTATTATAATGACAATAACCTTATGGATATCTGGATGATATCTACTGTAGGTTTCAATGACAGCGACGTTGAGGCTGTAAAAAAGATTGATGGTGTGGAGTATGCCGTAGGTTCAAAGTTTGCGGACGGCACAGTTGTTGTTGACGGAAGAACTGCCGCTAATGTGGACGGCGGTCAGTCAATCTGCCGTGCATACGGTCTTGATTTTGACAAAGCCCGTCAGTTCAGCTCAAAAGGTAAAGAGACGGCAGATTACATCAACCGTCTTACTCTAATTGAGGGTAGATTCCCCACTGCTGAAAACGAATGCGTCATTGACAGAAGTGATATGGCAACACCCAAAGGCTTTGAAATCGGTAAAACCATCAAAATGGTGGGTATTGAGGAGAACATAGAAAACAAACTTAAAGTAACTGAATACAAAATCGTAGGTGTTATCAGAACTCCCAGATATATCTCTTTTGAAAGAGGTCAGACAGATGTGGGAAGCGGTTCTCTTGGTTGCTTTATTTATGTACCTGAAACTGCTTTCAAACTTGACTATTACACGGAAATCTGTGCAACAGTAGAGGGTGCAGATGATTTCTATCCTTTCTCAGATGAATATTATAAGCACATTTCTCCCGTTGTCAAAAAGATAGAATCAATCTCTTCTTCACAGCTTGAAGTACGTGTTGCAGAGGCAACATCAGAGTATAAAAAACAACTTGAAGAAGGCGAAAGGGAATACGAGAAAAAGAAACAGGAAGTTGAAGCAGAGCTTGGTGATGCTTTCACAGAACTTGAATATTACAGAAATCTTGTTCAGAACGGTGACGCTGAAATAGCAGCGGCAGAAGCACAACTTCAGGCACTTCTTTCTACAAAAGACCAGCAGATTGCCAACGGACAGAGCCAGCTTGCAGCGGCACAGAAACAGTACAACGAAAAGTACAAGGAATGGGAAGATGGCAAAAAGCAGGTCGAAGAGTACGAAGTAAGACTCGGAGAACTTCAGGTGCTTGTTGTTGAACAGAACGACAAAATGGCTGCATTGAAAACTGAAATTGAAGATATTCAGATGCAGATTGATATGTACCATGCAGTGGAAATTCCCACAGACGAAAACGGTGAAACAGTAATAACAGAAGAAAACGAAGAACTTGTTGCCCTTAAAAACTTACTTAAAGAGAAAAAGGCAGAGAGAAGAAGTCTTGCAAGTTCTTACGTTGCAAACACAATTGAAATCAAACAGATTAATGACAATCTTCCTGCTGCAAAAGTGAAGTTGGCAGAGGGCGAAAAGCAACTTGCTGCTGCTAAGAAAGAAATAGAAAAATACGGCGGAACAATAGCAAACGCTCCTGCCGAAATCGAGAGAAAAGCAAAAGAGGCAAGAGCGCAGATTGATGCAAAGAAAAAAGAGTTAGAAGAGGGTAAAGCAAAACTTGCTCAGTATGACCTTGAGTATAACGAGGCGTATGAGGATGCTTATGCAAAGCTCGACGAAGCAAAATATGACATTGAAGAGGCAAGAGCAAAAATAGAAGAAGCCACTACAAATCCCAAATGGTTTGTACAGGACAGAAAGATGATTCCCGGCTACGAAAACTACGGTCAGACAGCAGGAAACATTGAAGCTTTTGCAACAGTTTTCCCTGTATTCTTCTTTGTTGTTGCGGCAATGGTTGTTCTTACAACAATGACAAGAATGGTCAGTGAAGAAAGAACACAGATAGGTACTCTCAAAGCCCTTGGTTATACAGACGGGGCAATCAGAGCAAAATATCTTATCTATTCTCTTGTTGCAACATTTATCGGTTCAATAATCGGTTTGTTTGCAGGTTTCCTGGCATATCCCAACGCTATTATGACAGCGTATGAGGTTGTGTTCCAGTTGCCTGAGCTTACAATTCTTTTCCCTGCAAAGCTTATAATTCTCGGCACTATTTTTGCAGTTGCAAGTACAACAATTGCAACATACCTTGCCTGCCGTAAGGAAATGGCATCAAAGCCTGCAGACCTGATGCGTGCAAAAGCACCTAAAGCAGGTAAGAGAGTATTCCTTGAAAGATTCCCTGCTATCTGGGACAAAATGAGCTTCTCTGCAAAGGTTACTGTCAGAAACCTTATGAGAAACAAAAAGAGAGCAGCAGTTACTTTTGTGGGAATCGTAGGATGTATGGCGCTTCTTCTTACAGGCTTCGGTCTTAATGACTCAATCAATCAGATTCTTACTTCACAGTATGGTAAAGGTGGCGTAAGCTCATTTGATGTCCAGATTGCACTTAAAAACAGTCAGGTTTCCGCAAACGAAAGCGCAATATACAACAACGTAATTAAAAATGAAGACATCAAAGATGCAATGATGTTCTACAATAAAACCGTTGAAGGAAGTTCCGATACATCGGAAAAACCGCTGAGCGTTTATCTGCTTGTTCCTCAGTCAATTGAGAAACTTGAAGACTTTATTGATTTGCGTTCAAGAACAGGCAATAAGAAATATAAACTTGACGATAACGGTGTTCTTATTACAGAAAAATTCGCAAAGAAAGCGGGTGTTTCTGTAGGTGATGCGGTTAACCTTAAATTCAGTGATGACCTGACCATTAAGGTTGCCGTAACAGGTATTGTTGAAAACTATGCTTTCCACTATGCTTATATGTCACCCACACTTTACAGTCAGATTTTCCAGAGTCCTGTGGCATTCAATTATATGTATGCAAAGTATGAGGACGGAATAAGAGGTACTGATAAGGTTGAAAAAGTTGCAACAGATCTTATGAAGTTCAACGATATCAATGCTGTAGTTGATGCTGAACAGACAATAAGAACTTTCGATGAGCTTTTCGACTGTCTGAATCTTGTTATAGCAATCTTTATTATTTCAGCAGCACTTCTTGCATTCATAGTTCTTTATACGCTTACAAGTATCAATATCAACGAGCGAAGACGCGAACTTGCAACACTGAAAGTTCTCGGTTTCTACGACAGGGAATCAACCTCCTATGTGGGCAGAGAGAACTACATTATAACGGCTCTTGCGATTCTCATAGGTATAGGTTTCGGCTTCTTCCTGCATAAAATCGTTGTTGCACAGGCAGAGGTAAACGTAGTAATGTTCGGTAGAATAATTGAGCCTATGAGTTACATTTATGCAGTAGGTATGACGTTGCTCTTTGCAATAATTGTTAATGTGGTAATGCATTTCTATATCAAGAGAATTGATATGGTTGAGAGTCTGAAATCAATAGATTAAGAGGTAAATATAATGTATTATTCAGTTGACAGAATAGAGGGCAATACAGCAGTTCTTGAAGATGATAACGGTGAAAGAAGAAATGTTGAAATTCTTCTTTTACCGGAAGATACAAAAGAGTGCGATGTTCTTTTTGAAGATGAAAAAGGAGTCTTTGTGAAAGACGACGAGGAAAAAGAGCGCAGACAAAAACTCATTGAAGAGATGCTTG
>JAZRQI010000257.1:0-1886 GCA_045649705.1 Acutalibacteraceae bacterium | reverse complement strand
TTTAAGCGAGGCATACCGCGGCTGCCCTCAAGGGATTCAATGAGTGCAGTTTCTTCACCGCATACAAAAGCACCTGCACCTGCTTTTATTCTGAAAGAGCAGGAGAAGTCTGTGCCGAGAATATTTTTGCCGATAAGACCTTTTTCTTCTGCCTGTTCAATGGCTTTCTGAAGTCTTACAATTGCAAGGGGGTATTCTGCCCTGACATAAACTACTGCCTCTTTTGCACCGATGGCATAAGCGCCTATAAGCATACCCTCGATAAGGTTGTGAGGGTCACTTTCAATAACTGCTCTGTCCATAAATGCACCGGGGTCGCCCTCGTCAGCGTTACAGATAAGGTATTTTTCTTCATCTTGTGAATTTCTTGCAGCATTCCATTTAAACCAGGTGGGGAAACCGGCACCGCCTCTGCCGGCTAAACCTGATATTTTGATTTCTTCAATAACGTCCTCAGGTGACAAGGTTGTGAGAACTTTCTCCAGTGCCTTGTAACCGTCATCGTTTATATAATCATCAATGTTTTCGGGGTTTATGATACCGCAGTGTCTGAGTGCGATTCGTGTCTGCTTAGAGAGAAATTCCTCGTCTTCTGCAGAAATGAGGATGTTTTCTACAACAGAAAAATCGTTTGTTTCAACTGCCTTTACAATGTTTTCGGCATCTTCGGGAGTAACTCTGACAAGTCGGTGAAGTCGGTTTTCATCATCGTAAACATCTACAACAGGTTCTAAAAAGCACATACCTATGCAACCTGTTATTGAAAGGATGCTTTTGTCTGTGATTAAGTTTTCAATTGCAGAAAAAACTTTCTCTGCACCTGCGGCAATACCGCAGCTGCCCTGACCTACAACTATTCTCATTTTTCTCCCTCCTTAAGACTTTTAAGTATTTCTTTTACTTTTTCGGGAGTAAGTGAGCCGTGTGTTTCTTCGTTAATCATCATAACAGGGGAAAGACTGCAACAGCCAAGACAAGCCACATTTTTGAGTGTGAAAAGTCCGTCTTCGGTAGTTTCGCCGTCAGAAATTCCAAGTTCTTCTTTTATTGTTTTTTCAATTCTCTCAGAGCCGTTTACGTGACAGGCAGTACCCTGACAGAGCATAATGAGATATTTTCCTACAGGCTTGAATCTGAACTGGGTATAGAACGTTGCAACACCCATAACCTTTGCAGGGGTGAGGTTCATTTCTTCTGCTATTCTGTAAATAACATCTGTAGGAAGATAACCGTAAATTTCCTGTGCTTTCTGAAGAACAGTTATAAGGCTTCCCTTTATATTTTTGTAATTTTCAAGTGTTTCGTTCAGAAGCGACAAATCGCTTTTTTCACATTCAGAACAATGCACTTAAAACACTCCAATCGTTAGAATATTATAGTCTCAGTTTACTCTTATAACATCAAAAAGTCAACATACAACCTATGATAAATGTACAATTTACAATGTAAATTTTTGTGAATTTTGCAGAGAGGGTGAACTGTTAAAAGGTATTGCAAATGGAAAATACCGGTGATATAATGATTTTAGAGAATATTTTCCAAGGAGTGATTTCTATGAAAAATGTTAAAAGATTGTTGGCAGTTCTGTTGGCAGGAATTATGATTTTCAGTATGTTCTCTGTTTCTGCAAGTGCAAAGGAAATGACAAAAGCAGAAGTTGTCAAATTCTATCACACTCTTCTGAAGAAAACTGCTGAAAAACACAAAGTTGTTATGACAAAATGTGATTGGAAAACAAGATATACATCAGACTTTTCGGGACTTTCAGGACGTGACCTTAAAAGGACTCAGAAGGATTATGCGGATAATGACGGTCAGTGGTTCGGAGATGCTTACGAATACTATTATTATGGTGTTATCGGTGAGTACGAAGAGGCAGATGATAC
>JAZRQI010000256.1:0-5226 GCA_045649705.1 Acutalibacteraceae bacterium | reverse complement strand
TTCACCTGCATCATTATCAGTTCTTTTGGGACATTCTGCATCCATAATCAGATATCCGTTTTCAAAGCGGGTTGTATGTCTCAGGTGTGAAGCGAATTTCAGTTCAAAGTCAATGCCGTTTTCAGCATCGTTTCTGATGTTCATAATGATTGCATTTCTGGGGAATGATGCAATATATTCTCTTTCAATTTTTACGTCACCGATTTTGTAGGAAACGGCAGCAACTGCATTCTGCAAATTAAGTTCACGTCTGAAAGATGAAACTTTGCCGTTGAGGAGGAAATTGATGTCGATGTCACCGAGAGGCAGATATGCCTGTGACCAGGCACCGTTGAAGTTATCCTGAAGAAGCTCCTGTGCCTCATATTTTTTGCCCTCAAGAGCAAGTTCTCTTGCCTTGAAGAAAAATTCACTTCTGTCTTCTTTCTGGTTTTCATTGTGGAAATAATTGCAGTGAGGTGTGCCGCTCCAGATTTCATCGTGGTTAAGGCTTACTTTTTCTTTTTTATCTCCGCCGTATATCATAGCACCAAGGTGGCCGTTACCGATAGGTAAAGCGTAGGTCCATGTGGGGGCGGGTTTTGAATACCATAAAACGTGGCTGTCATTTTTAATCATAGTAATTCTCCTAACATCCATATTTATCTAATAATAACACATTAAACTTCCTATTACAATAAATTTATCAAATTTTTATGTTTAAATTTCATTGAATATTGACAAAAGTTGCTTGTATATAGTAAACTAAAAGTGCAAATCATTTGCATTTTACAAGTACAAAAGAGAAAGGATGTACAGTTATGTCAAAGCCCAAAAAAGCAGTAGGCGACAACCCGATTTATGATTCCTTCAAGGAACTCGGAACAGGTAAGACATTAGTCCTCGGTTTCCAGCATACATTTGCTATGTTCGGCGCAACCGTACTTGTTCCCTTGCTTACAGGTCTCAACATTCAGACAACACTCCTTATGGCAGGTCTGGGAACACTTCTTTTTCACTTGCTGACAAAATTTAAAGTTCCTGCATTCTTGGGTTCTTCATTCGCATTCCTCGGCGGTTATGCAGCGGTAAAAGAACTCGCAGGTTCTGACCCTGATGCTCAGGCAAAAATGCTTCCTTACGCTTGTTTAGGTGTAGCGGTTGCAGGTCTTGTGTATCTTGTTCTGGCATTACTGTTCAAAGTTTTCGATGTAAGGAAAGTTATGAAATTCTTCCCTCCCATCGTAACAGGCCCCATTATCATTGCTATCGGTCTTATCCTTGCTCCCTCAGCAATAAGTAACGCTCAGACAAACTGGATTCTTGCAATAATTGCTATTCTTGCAGTTGCAATCTGTAACATCTGGGGTAAAGGAATGGCAAAAATCGTACCTATCCTCATCGGTATTATCGTTTCAGTTCTTGCAGCAGTTGCTATGCACGTCGGCGGCATGGAAGTTTTCGACCCTGCAAAGATTGAAGCACTTAAGGAAGCATCATGGATTGGTCTTCCCGTAATGAAAGAAAATATCGTGTTCGGTAACACACCTGATAAAAACCTTATCATCAGTGCAATTATTATCTGTGTGCCCATTTCACTTGCAACAATGATGGAACACATCGGTGACATTTCTGCAATCAGTGCTACAACAGGTAAGAACTTTATTGCAGACCCGGGTCTTCACAGAACACTTCTCGGTGACGGTTTAGCAACAACACTTTCATCACTTTTCGGTGGCCCTGCAAACACAACTTACGGTGAAAACACAGGCGTTCTTGCTCTTACAAAGGTTTATGACCCCAAGGTTGTAAGAATCGCGGCAGGTGTTGCAATTGTTCTTTCATTCTCACCCAAAATCGCAGCATTCATCAACCTTATTCCCACAGCAGTTATCGGCGGTATTTCACTTGTTCTTTACGGTATGATTTCTGCAATCGGTATCAGAAACCTTGTTGAAAACAAAGTTGACCTGACAAAGAGCCGTAACACAATCATTGCAGCAGTTATTCTTGTTCTTGCACTTGGCCTTACAGCAGGTATCACATTCACTGTAGGCTCAGTTACAGTAACACTTTCAGCTCTTGCAGTAGCAGCAATCGCAGGTATTGTTCTCAATGCAGTATTCCCCGGTAAGGATTATGTTTTCGATGCAGGTGAATACACTAATTCGAAAAATACCAAAGAGAAAAAAGAAGAAAAATAAATCACAGCAAAAAAGGAAAGTGGGGATTCCCTGGAATCCCCACTGTTTTAAGGTATTGAACTATGAAATTTGTCTTATATGCAATAATAGGTTATTTTATCGGATGTCTTAATTTCGGTGTGATAGTGCCGAAAATTATGTACAGAAAAGATATCAGGGAATATGGCAGCGGTAATGCAGGTGCTACAAATGCTTTCCGTGTATTCGGAAAAATTGCAGGTGTTATTGTTCTGATTCTCGACCTTTCAAAGTCACTTGCTTATGTGCTCGTACTTGAACATCAATTTAATGAATCTGATATGATTTTACTTGCCTGGGCAGGACTGTTTGTTGTTATAGGACACATTTTTCCTGTGTTCTTCGGTTTCAAAGGCGGTAAGGGTGTTTCAGCAACAGGCGGAACAATTGCAGCAATTTGTCCCTTTGCCTTTGTACCCCTTGCACTTGTGTTCATTCTCACAATTTTAATCAAGAAAAAAGTAGGTCTCGGCTCAGTTGTGGCAGTTTCAATGATTCCTTTCGGAGTTATGCTTGTGAATTTCATTACACATCAGCCTTTATCTACAATCTTTGCAGTATTCGCAATTAACCTTGTTATGAGTGCAATTGTGGTTTGCAGACACAAGGAAAATATAATTCAGATGAAGAAAGACGGAATAATATGATTATTCCGTCTATTATTATTCTTCCTGAGGTTTGTAAATCACGTGAGTGATAATCGAGCCTAATGCGGTCAGACCGATATATTGCCTTGTAAGTATGGCAAAATCACGGGAGTAACTCATCAGGATATAATAGTTTCCTGTTTTTCCTGCAGTAATGGCAGTCAGCGCACAACCAACCATTGCACACAGTGCCATAATACTCCCTGCAATCAGTATAAATTTAGTGTATTTGTTAATTTTCATTTTTCATTCCTCGTTTCAATAAAATTATACATTTTGTTTGATTGCCAGGCAATGAAAAATAATGTAAGAGGTGTAAGTAATTGGAAATCGGCGCATCAAGTTCCTGTTTTTATCCTATGGAAACAAAAGATTCTTTCGAAGAACTTGGCAGATTAGGGATAAAATTTACAGAAATCTTTTTCAATGCAGACAGTGAACTTTCAAAAGAATATCTTGATGAACTGAACAGAATAAAGGATTACTACGGTATGAGTGTAGGTTCTTTGCATCCCTTTACATCTGCGTGTGAATCGTACTTTTTCTTTTCAAATTACAAGAAAAGATTTTACGAAATGACGGAATATTATAAAAAATATTTCAATGCCGCAAATGAACTTGGAGCAAAGTATATCGTAATACACGGCGCACGTTTTCCTTGCGAAGTAAGTGAAGAGGAATATTTTGAGCGTTTTTCTTTTCTTACGGAAGAAGCAAAAAAATTTGGTGTTTTTGCAGTTCAGGAAAATGTATGGTCAACCTGTGGGGCAAATCCAGATTTTCTGAGGAAAATGAAAAAATATATGGGAGAAGATTTCAGGTTCAATTTTGATGTCAAGCAGATGAAGAAGTGTTCACTTGAAATCGATGATTTTCTGCCTGAATTTTCGTCTTCAATCGTGAATGTTCACGTCAGCGATAACAGACCCGGTGAAACCTGTCTTCCTCCCGGAGAAGGGGAGTTTGATTTTGAAAGACTGTTCAGAGAAATGAAAAAAGTAAATTATCAGGGTAATTTCTTAGTTGAACTTTACAGACAGAACTTTTCGTCTCCCGAAGACATAAAAAAATCTTGCGAATATTTGAAGAAAAAACTGAATTTTGTTGAAAAACAGAAAATATTGTGATACAATAAAAGACGATATACAATAAATTGGGAGTGATTTTTTGTGAAATGTCCTTTCTGCGGTTATGAAGAAAGTAAAGTAATTGACTCAAGACCGGCTGATGACGGTGAAAGAATCCGTCGCCGTCGCGAATGTATCAAATGTGCTAAACGCTTCACAACTTACGAGATTATTGAAAGCGTGCCGATTATCGTTGTCAAGAAAGATAAGTCACGTCAGGTGTTTGACAGACAGAAGCTTTTCAACGGTATGATTAAGGCTTGTGAAAAACGTCCCGTAACATCTGAAACTATTGAAAGAGCAGTCAGTGATATTGAAACACAGCTTCAGAACTCACTCGACAGAGAAGTTACATCAATCCAGATTGGTGAACTTGCAATGGAAAAACTTAAAGATATCGACGACGTTGCATATGTTCGTTTCGCATCTGTTTACAGACAGTTCCGCGATATAAATACATTTATGCAGGAACTCAACAAACTTCTTGATACCGACAAGTAAAATAAGGGTAGCGAAGACAAATCCGAACACGCCAAAAAGCTAATCTTTTTAAGTCTTTTCGGCGTTTCGTGTTTGAAAGGCGTTAGCCTTCCTTCACACTCATCCACCAAAAATCCGATAAAAATCTTTAACTTTTTGGTCGAAGATTTTTTATAGAAATGATTTTTGGTGAACCGAGGCAAAAACACAGCAAATCCTGACGGATTTGCAAGTATTTTAACAAAGGGTCAGCGAAAATCAGCCTGTAAAAAACGGGTTCGGATTATTTGCGCTACCCTAAGGAGATATTGCTATGGCTAAAAAGATTGTAATCGCATCAGGTAAAGGCGGTGTTGGTAAATCAACTGTCACCGCAGGTCTTTCCCGTGCACTTGAAAACGAGGGCAAAAAGGTTCTTGCCATGGATTTCGATATAGGACTCCGCTCTCTTGACCTGCTTTTCGGAGTAAGAGAACAGGTTGTGAAAAACTGGGGAGATGTGCTTCTGGGCAATTGCGAAAAAGAACACGCAATAATCCGCGTGGGTGATATTGACTTTGTTTCAGCACCTCTTAATTTCAATGAGGATTTCACCTGCGAGAAAGTAAAAGAAATGATTGCGAAATACGAAGAAGATTACGATGTTATTTTCTTTGATGCGCCTGCAGGTATTTCAGAAGGCTTTTCTCTTGCCTGTGCGGCTGCAGATTCAGCCATTGTTGTGTCAACACCTGACGATGTATGCGTAAGAAGTGTTGAAATTACAGCACA
>JAZRQI010000255.1:0-3885 GCA_045649705.1 Acutalibacteraceae bacterium | reverse complement strand
GTATGCAGTTGACGACGTGAGAAGTCCTCTGCAGCCTGTAGGCAAACAGTGCCGTGAATACTATTCAAGAGGTTGTGACTACACAAGAACAACAGGTATCTGGCAGACAGTATGGCTTGAATTTGTACCTGTAAGCTACATAAAAAGTTTCAAGATTTTCCCCGACTATCTTAACGGAACAGTTACAATTTCTGCAGTTGTTGAGGGTAAAGGAGATTTTTCTGCAAAGGCGTCCTATAACGGCAAGGAAATGGGTTCATTCAGTAAAACTGCAGAGAACACAGTAACAGGTGAAATAAAGCTTGACGAAATTCACTTGTGGGAAGTTGGCAACGGCCGACTCTATGACCTTGAACTCACTTTCGGTGAAGACAAAATCAAGAGCTATTTCGGTCTCAGAAACGTGAAACTTGACGGATTCAAATTCCTTATCAACGGTAAGTCAGTATTCCAGAGACTTGTTCTTGACCAGGGGTTCTATCCTGACGGTATTTACACTGCACCTACAGAAGAAGACCTGATAAAAGACATCGAAATTTCACTGACCGTTGGTTTCAACGGCGCAAGACTTCATCAGAAGGTGTTTGAACCCAGATTCCTCTACCATTGCGACAGACTTGGCTATATTGTGTGGGGTGAATTCGGAAACTGGGGTATAGACTATTCAGACCATCAGTCACTTGAGATTTTCTTACCTCAGTGGCTTGAATGTATAGAAAGAGATTTTAACCATCCGTCAATTATCGGTTGGTGTCCGTTCAACGAAACATGGGACTTTGACGGCAGAAGACAGAATCCCGAACTGCTGAGAAACGTTTACAGAGCAACAAAACACGTTGACGAAACACGTCCCTGTATTGACACAAGCGGTAACTATCATGTTGAAACAGATATTTACGATATTCACGACTACGACCAGAATCCTGCAGTTATCAGAGAACGCTATGACCCATTTATGGAAACAGGTGTGCTCTTTGAGAAAATGTCTGACCGTCAGACCTATAATGGAGAGGCGGCATTTGTAAGTGAATACGGCGGAATTCAGTGGTCAATCAATCCCGGTGAAAGAGACTGGGGCTACGGCACTGCACCGAAGACAGAAGAAGAGTTTGTGGAAAGATATAAGGGTCTTACAGATGCACTTCTTGATAACTTCAATTTCTTCGGATTCTGTTACACTCAGCTTTACGATATCGAACAGGAGCAGAACGGTCTTTATTATTACGACAGAACACCTAAGTTCGACACTGAAATATTCAGAAAAATAAATTCAAGGAAAGCAGCAATTGAGGATTAAGAAATGAAATATTTTATAGCATCAGACATACACGGTTCACTTTATTATTGTGAAAAAATGCTTGAAAGCTACAGAAGAGAAAAAGCAGATAAGCTTGTACTTTTAGGCGATATTCTCTATCACGGACCGAGAAACGATTTACCCCGTGACTATGCACCGAAAAAGGTGATTGAACTTCTCAATCCCCTGAAAAACGAAATTCTTGCAGTAAGAGGCAATTGTGACACTGAGGTTGACCAGATGGTGCTTTCATTCCCCATTCTTGCTGACTATGCAATTATCTCTGAAAAAGACAGAATGATTTACATTACTCACGGTCATAATTTCAATGAGAATAATTTACCGCCTCTGGGTGAGGGAGATATACTGCTTCACGGACACACTCACGTTCCTGTATGCCGTGAACACGAAAGTTATGTTTATATGAATCCCGGCTCTGTTTCCATTCCCAAAGAGGAAAGCCATCACGGATATATGACACTTGAAAACGGTGAATTTATCTGGAAAGATTTTGACGGAAATATTATAAACGAATATACTTTATAAAAACCAACGGAAATAAATGTCTCCCTTTGAAAATGCAAGGGGAGATGTCTGCGAGAGCAGACAGAGGGGATTTTTCGTTGAAAAAGGTGATATAAATGTCTAAAATCTATAACTCAGCATACGAACTTGTGGGAAAAACGCCACTTCTTCAATTGACAAATATAGAAAAAGGATTAAATCTTAAAGCAAAGCTTCTTGCAAAGCTTGAATTTTTCAATCCTGCAGGGTCAGTCAAGGACAGAGTTGCAGTAAAGATGATTGAAGATGCTGAAAAGAAAGGTGTTCTCAAAAAAGGTTCTGTTATTATTGAGCCAACATCAGGTAACACAGGTATAGGTCTTGCAATGGTATCAGCATCAAAAGGCTACAGACTGATTATTGTAATGCCCGACACAATGTCAGAAGAAAGAAGAAAACTGATTGCAGCCTACGGTGCAGAGCTTGTCCTGACAGACGGTGCAAAGGGTATGACAGGTGCTATTGAAAAGGCGGAAGAATTGTCAAAGGAAATTCCCGACAGTTTCGTAGCAGGACAGTTTGTCAATCCCTCGAACCCTGAGGCACATTACCTTACAACAGGTCCTGAAATCTACAAGGATACCGACGGACAGGTTGATATTTTTGTTGCAGGTGTGGGAACAGGCGGTACAATAACAGGTACAGGCAGATATCTGAAAGAAAAAAACAAAGATATAAAAATCGTTGCAGTTGAGCCGAAAAACTCACCTGTTCTGTCAGAGGGCAAAAGCGGTAAACATGGTCTGCAGGGGATAGGTGCAGGGTTTGTACCCGAAGTCCTTGATAAAGAAGTCTATGATGAAGTTGTATGCGTTACGGAAGAAGAAGCATATAACTGTGCACGTCTTCTTGCACAGAAAGAAGGAGTCCTCGTGGGTATATCCTCAGGTGCAGCACTTTTTGCAGCAATAGAGAAAGCAAAACTTTCCGAAAACGAGGGCAAAACAATTACAGTCCTTCTTCCCGATACAGGTGACAGATACCTGTCAACAGAGTTGTTTTAATATTAAAAAGGAGTTATCTCAACCGAGATAACTCCTTTGTTTGTTCTGCACTCTGCATTAAACTACTATTTCTTCAACACCGTCTGCTGTCTGCAAAATGTAATTTCCTTTTTCAAGAACACAGGTAAGGTTGCCGTCTGAATCTGTTTCAAAGATGAATTCGTCACCGTTTTCGTTTGTGAATGTGACTTCTTCTTTTTCTCCCGTATTTATGCTGACATCATAAAAATTGCCTGTGGCTTTAAGAGATGCTTCAACTGCCAGCTTTGCATTGACCATAGGATAGGTTTTGTAGTTCAGAAAATCGTAATATCTTTCATCAGAGGGTGGGACTTCGTCTTTCGTGTTTTCACATACGATTGATTTCACTTCTGCGCCTGTAAGTGTGGGGTTTACACACCACACAAGGGATGCAACACCTGTTACTACGGGAGATGCCATAGATGTGCCTGATTTTCTCAGGTATGTGTTATCTTTTGTACAGCTGTAAATGTCAACTCCCGGTGCACAGATGTCAACTCTGTCACCGATGTTTGATGATGAAGACTGCATATATCCGTCGTCTGTCAGTGCTGCACTGCCGACGATGATGATTCTGTCAAGCAGGTCGTTTATATCCACCTTTGAGAAGGGGAGGAAAGCGTTCTTTTCGTTGATTGAACAGAAAAGTCCGTTCTGTGATGCGTCAACGGCACGTGACTTTCCGTTTCCGTTACCGGCAGACTGCACAACCACAAAGTCGTAACCTTTCTGCAGAAGTGAACCCATAGCGTAGGAATAAAGCATTCCGTCAAGGTTAGGTACGAAAGAGGGATATTGGTAGTTGTTATCACCCATTGAAGATGAGTTGCCTACGGAGAAGTTTATGACCTTTGCACCTGCTTTTACAACTCTTTTAAGTGCCTGTAAAACTTCAAGGTCTGCAATCCAGAGCTGGTTTGTGCTTGGTGACCAGTCAACACAGATGAGTGTAGAGTCTGAGCATATTCCGCTGATACCTACGCCGTTATCCTGTTCTGC
>JAZRQI010000254.1:0-4014 GCA_045649705.1 Acutalibacteraceae bacterium | reverse complement strand
GACCGTACCTTTACTTATCAGGTTGACCAGGTGCTCATTGTTCTGCCTGACCAGATAGACGAGCTGAATGTTGTCAACGGAAAAGACTATTGCACGCTTGTAACCTGCACACCTTACGGTATCAATACCCACCGTATGCTGGTCAGAGGTACAAGAATTGAAAACATAGAAGAGCCCAAAAAGGTCAATATATTTACTGAAGCATTCCAGATTGACCCACTTATTGTAACCCCCGCAGTTGCAATTCCCATGCTGGGTGCACTTCTTGCTTTCCTTATGGTAAAATCATCAAAGGAAAAGAAGAAAAATAAAGCAAAGCAAAAAGAAAACAAATAAAATTCAGAGAGAAAGGTGGTAAAAAGGATGAAAGCGAAAAAACTCACATCAGTTGTTGCGATTCTTGTGATACTTGCGTTATGCGTTCTTCCTATGTCTCCTACAGCCACCGCACTTTTGAACAAAAACGGAAGCATAACTCTCAATCTCACGGATTCGGAGACCGAAACACCCTTGGCAAATGTCACTTTCCGACTGTATTTCGTCGCAAAAGCATACGAAAGTGGTAATGGCATCAGATACGAATTGATTCCACCTTATGACGAGGCTAATATTGACACAGATGACTTGCAGGATTCTGCATTGCCCGTACATCTTGCTTATTTTGCATTCACTCATTCTCAGCCTTATACAGAAAAAAGTACAGATAAAAACGGCACTGTTGTTTTTGAAAATCTCACGGCAGGTCTCTATCTCGTTGTACCTGTTCAGAGTGTGTCAGACAGTTATACAACATCTCCGTTTCTTATAAGTATTCCGAACTATGATTCCCAAAATGGGACTTGGGAGTACGACATAGACGCGTCACCCAAAAGTCTCAATGGTAACGGAAACGAAGATGGTTCGGAAACATATATAAGCGTTGTGAAAAAATGGGAAACAGATAAAAAAACTCCACAAAGCATAACTGTAGTTCTTCTCTGCGATTTTCAGGAATATGCAAAAGTTCAACTGAACGCAGATAATAATTGGCATTATCGCTTTGATAATCTTCCCAAAAACCATATCTGGAACGTAGTTGAAGAAAATGTTCCTGACGGATATACAGTTTATTACGAAACATCATCAAATACTGTTACAATCATAAATAAATTTGAAACATCTCATCAGGAGGAAACAACAAAACCTTCCGAGGACGAAACAGAAGAAGATAAGCTTGTTCAGACAGGACAGCTTAATTGGCCTGTTCCTGTTTGTGCAATTGCGGGTATTCTCATTTTCAGTATCGGCTGGGCTGTACTGAATTTCGGCAGAAAAGAAAGTGAAT
Source organism: Acutalibacteraceae bacterium (assembly GCA_045649705.1). Lineage (GTDB taxonomy): Bacteria > Bacillota > Clostridia > Oscillospirales > Acutalibacteraceae > SIG575. The sequence continues at coordinate 2,690 of JAZRQI010000254.1, read as the reverse complement.
AGGGGAGAAGTACAATGAGAAGAAAAATCGGTATTACTCTTGTAACTCTTGGTCTCTGTTTAATCCTCTTTGCAGCAGGTCTTCTTTTGTATAACAATTATGAAAACAAAAAGGCAGAGGATCAGTCAAACAGCCTTGTAAATTCACTTGCAGATATTGCTAAGGACAGTAAGATAAATGGTGAAGTTGACCCCTTTGACGAAGAAATGAAAGTGGTTGATATTGATGGCTACGGGTATATCGGATATCTTTCCATACCTGAACTGAGTCTTAACCTTCCCGTTATGTCAGAATGGGATTACACAAGACTGAAAATTGCTCCTTGCCGATATTACGGCTCAACTAAAACGGATAATCTCGTTATCTGTGCTCATAATTACAGAAGCCACTTCGGATATATCGGCAGACTCAACGTGGATTCAACAATAATGTTTACGGATATGGAAGGCACAAAACAGAACTACACCGTAACATCAGTTGAAATACTGCAACCTACCGACACAGAGCTTGTAAAAGATACAGGCGATGACCTCATCCTTTATACCTGCACATACGGTGGCAGAACAAGAGTCGTAGTAAGATGTGAAAAAGCATAATAACAAAACGGGTCAATCCATAATTCGGGTTGACCCGTTGCTTTTTGAAAAATATGGGAGTATAATGAATAAACAACAAACAGAATTCAGACAAACCGGAGGTTGATGAAAGTGCTGAACAAAGTGATAGCATTTTTTACAGCATTATTTACTTGTATCAGTGGATTTTTTACAAGTGTAAGTGATAAAATTCTGTACCCGTCTTATGAAGTTACTGAATCAATTGCTTTTGCACAGTCTCTCGGCAGGGGATGGAATCTTGGCAATAACCTTGATGCCTGTGAAATGCATTCCACGGAAAAAGCGGGACTTGAAACTGAGACAATGTGGGGTAATCCCAAGGCTACAAAGGAGCTTATCGCTTTTGTAAAGGAGTGCGGATTTGACAGTGTAAGAATTCCAATAACATGGGCACAGCATCTGGGAGATGCACCTGACTATGTAATAGACGAAGAATGGCTTGACAGAGTGAACGAAATTGTAGACTGGGTGCTGGAACTTGATATGAAAGTGGTTATCAATGTCCACCACGATGACACATTCTGGTTGATAACTGATAACGAGCATAAAGAAAATGCTGAAACAATACTTACAAAAATCTGGTCACAGGTTTCGGAAAGATTCGCTTCCTATGACGAAAATCTTGCTTTTGAAGTTATGAATGAGCCGAGAGTTGTGGGTGCCGAGGATGAGTGGTCAGGTAACGAGGAGATGCGTGAGGTTGTGAATCAGCTCAACTTCGCAGCCCTTGAAACTATCAGAAACAGTGGCGGTAACAATAAGGAAAGATTTGTTCTTATTCCCACTTATGCTTGCAGCGGATATGAAGATAATGTTGCGGCACTCCGCTTACCTGAGGATAACAGAGTTGCTGTTTCCGTTCACTTTTATTTCGGTACTGCTCACAGAACGGAATTTGCAGATGCAGAAAACAAATGGAATCTCAGCGAAAAATATGAGCTGTATAAAAAGTTCAGAAACATACACAAAAGCTTTGTTGCAAAAGGTTACGGTGTATGCCTGAGTGAATATGGCTGGACAGACAGAGCTAATATGGAAAACCTTGCATATAATGCAGGAGTATACACGGATATGGCAGAAAAATTTGGTTTTTCCTGCATTGTGTGGGATGATGGTTATGTGTTTACTATCATCGACCGTAATAATCTCACAGTTCTTTATCCCGAATATATTCAGTCGGTAGTGTGACTCAAAATAATCAAACCGCCCGGAAATTCAAAAATCCGGGCGGTTAATTTATTTGCTTTTTAATTGGAAAATTTTGTTGTGTACAACGCAGGTATCCGGCTTAAAAATTGCTCAATGAACTGACAAAATTGTGTGTGGAGATTTTCAAAAAACAAAGCAACATTTTCTCCGAATGCGGTCAGTGAGTCGCCAATATCTTTTAAAAAACGCTCAAAGTCGTTAAGTCTGTCACTTTCATCATAACCGTTTTTGTCTTTGTAAACACGGACATAATCAATCAGCCATTCTATGGGATAGTTGTTTTCAGGCTCATCCCAACCGCTGAAATCAGAGTTGATGTACATAGACAATATCATACACATTCTGTATTGGGGTGATTCGTATGTTTGGGCTACTTCTTTTCCGTCCACATAAAATGTTATCCCTTCAGGTCTCCAGTCCATAGCATAGGTGTGGAATTCGTTTATGTAATCTGTCGGCTTACCTTCAAGGGTGACTTTGTCTGACCACTCATTAAGGTTTCCGTCATTCCACGGGTGAACTTTTGGCTCGAACACTCCGGGAGATTTAAAGAAGGTTTCCAATACATCAATTTCACCGTTCTGTTCCGAAGTTGTTCCGTCAGGGAGCATATCGTCCTGAGTGCCGATAAGCCACCAGGAAGCGTATCCTCCACCTTTGGTGTCAGGCATTTTCATCCGTATTTCAAAGTAGCCGTACTGTGTGGCATATCCTTCGTAAGGCTCAACATTCATCTGATGGCTGCCACCGGGATGCAGGTGATTCTTTTCCCACGTCTGAATTCCGTTAGCTATCCATAAAAGATTGTCAGGGTCTGCTGAGCCCGGTTGACCTCCGAAATAATCAGGTGAATCTTTTGTGAGA
>JAZRQI010000253.1:0-4867 GCA_045649705.1 Acutalibacteraceae bacterium | reverse complement strand
CCTTCTGCAAATGCTGCAGGACTGAAAGGCTGAAGGTCATCAATCTGTTCACCTACACCTACAAATTTTACAGGAACTCTCAGGTCGTTTTTAATTGCGAGAACAACACCGCCTCTTGCAGTACCATCAAGCTTTGTAAGTACAATGCCTGTGATTTCTGCAACATTCTTGAATTCCCTTGCCTGATTGACTGCGTTCTGACCTGTTGTTGCATCAAGAACGAGAAGGCTTTCACGGTCAGAATAAGGAAGCTCTTTATCAATAACTCTGTAAATCTTTGCAAGTTCATCCATAAGATTTTTCTTATTATGGAGTCTGCCTGCAGTGTCACAGATGATAATGTCCGCATTTCTTGAAATGCCTGCCTGGATTGTATCGTAAACCACAGCTGCAGGGTCTGCACCCTCTTTATGTTTTACAATGTCAACTCCTGCTCTGTCTGCCCACACTTCAAGCTGTTCAATTGCAGCAGCTCTGAATGTATCCGCAGCACCGAGAATAACTTTTTTACCCTCTGCTTTATACATTGCTGCCATCTTACCGATAGTTGTAGTTTTACCCACGCCGTTAACACCGATTACAAGAATAACTGACGGCTGAGTGATAAGGCTCATTTCCTCTTCACCTTTGAGCATTTCTGCAACAATATCTTTAATCTGCTCCTTAACTTTTGCAGGAGTACCGATATTTTTCTCTTTAACTCTTTCGCGGAGTTTCTCAACGATTTCGCCTGCGGTTACTACGCCTACGTCACCCATAACAAGAATTTCTTCAAGGTCTTCGTAAAGCTCCTCGTCAATATCCTTGTAGCTGTGAAGCATATTTTCAATTGCTCCCGCCATACTTTCTCTTGTCTTTTTAAGACCTAAACTGAATTTTTTGAAAATACCCATTTTAAAAACTCCTTAGTGAATCAAATCGTTATCTGACTGTGTATCCTGTTCACCTGCAGATACATTGTTGTTTTCATCTTTATCTTCGTTGAAATAGTAAGCAAAAATATCTCTTGCAACAGGTGCTACTGCCGCACCTGAACTTGCACCTTCAATTGCAACACAAACTGCAATCTGAGGGTCATCATAAGGTGCATATGTGATAAGGAAACCGTTGTTGCAAATCTGACGTTTTCCGTTAACCACTTTTTCAACCTGAGATGTACCTGTTTTTGCTGCAGCATCCACGGGAAGTGAACTGAACGCATACTGACAGAAACCTATTGTACCAACTTTAAGCATACCTTCCTGAACAAACTTAAGAGTTGATTCCGAAACACCTGTTTCTTTCACAATCTGAGGTTCGTTTTCAAGAATTGTAGTTGAATAATCATAAGATTTTATTGACTTGATAAGTGTACATTTATATCTTGTGCCGCCGTTTGCGATTGTAGCACAGTAGTTTGCAAGCTGAATTGGTGTTGCCTGGTCACCTGCGTTACCGATTGCAGACTGCAGAGTAAAACCGGGATACCATTCCTGACCGAGAGTCTGCCTGTAAGAGGGACTGTCAAGCGTGCCTACCGCTTCTTCAATTTCGATTCCTGTTTTCTGAGCAAAGCCAAGTGTCTTTCTGTACTCGTTCATTGTAGAAATTCCCAGCTTGTCACCAAGTTCGTAGAAGAAAATGTTACAAGAATGGTAAATTGCAGTTACCACATTTGTAAAACCGTGAGCATCTGTACAACCGAGGGTGATGTCGCGGTATGTGTAGGTACTGTCACAGTAAGTACCGTCATCGCTTGTGATTACCCCCTCTTCGAGACCTGCAATTGAAATAGCAGGTTTCATTGTAGAACCTGGAGTATATGTGCTGAGGAACGCTCTGTTCCACAAGGGTGCCGCAGTATTTTTTGCAAGTTTTGTATAATTTTTATTGTAATCTGCTACGTTATAGCTGGGATAAGTTGCCGCAGCAAGAACTTCTCCCGTATCAACTTTTATAACAACTGCAGACCCTGCAGGAGGCAGAGGATTTTTTTCGATTGACTCGGCACAATCCTTAACTGCTTTCTGAGTAACTTTCTGCAGATTATAGTCAAGTGTAAGAATAATATTATTTCCCTGTTCGGGATTTACCGTATATTCAACTCGTGTTTCACCTGAAGCATCGCTGTAATAGGTTTTTACACCGTTCTTGCCTTTGAGGTAACTTTCCATAGCAAGTTCGATACCGTTTTTACCGATAATATCAGTCATACCGTAAGTATCTTTTCTGTCAGCATATTCCTCTGCACTGATGACACCTGTCATACCGATAATGTGAGGAGCAATTGTGCCGTCCGTATATTCACGGTAAGTTGTGATTTCGATTTCCACTCCGGGTAATGAAACACTGTTTTCCTTTATGACAGACACAAGCTTGTCTGAAACGTCGTCAGCAAAAGTGTACGGGTTTGATGAGTTGAAGCTTTTGAGCAACATCTCATAGCACACAGATGCTATTTTACAGGCATCACTTTTTGAGTAATCCTGAAGACTGTATCTTTCTATGAGAGCATCAAGACAGTTTTCAGCCGTTGCATAACTGTTGAGATTCAGCATATCTCTGCTTTTCATTACGGCAATATCTTCTTCTCTGTCTGCCTCAAAAAATACATTTCCGTTTTTATCAACTTTTATGGGAAGATTATTAACCCACTCTTCCCCTGCGCTTTCAAAAAATCTTATAAGTCTGATAATAATTTTATTTCTTTCTTTCTGATCTTCATAAGTCGGGAAGTTATTTGAAGCATCAAAAACAACTGCGTTACCCTGACGGTTTGTAACAATAGGGTAACCGTTTCTGTCAAGAATTTCGCCACGGGTAGATTTAACTGTAACAGAACGTGAAGAAACGTTTTTACCTGCGTCAACATATTCATCTGCACGTACAATCTGGAAATAACCGAATCTCAATATGAAAACGAAAAATATAAAACCGAATATTCCGAGAACTGCATAATCTCTTTTACTCAACTTTCGCACCCGTGACACCTCCTTTGACAAATTTTATTCTCATTTATACTTTATACTCTAAAGAACTTTTCTATAGGTCTGACAATAAGGTAAATTATAATTCCCGTAATGACTGTGTAAATACATGAGAGGAAATAAAATCTGAAATATGCTCCTCCTGCTCCCTGTGAGTTAGGAACAAGTACAAACAGAATCCAGTAAATCGTGTTGTGCAGAAAAACCGTAAAAAATGTAAGTACCATTGAACCGAAAAGTGTGTTTCTTATACGCCTTCTTACAAGCATTGAAACAAAAAATGATGCAATGCAAAGTACGATCGAATGGAAGAAATGACCTTCCGATGCTGTGAAGTCCCACAAAAAACCCGCAATCAGACCAAAAACCATGCTGACAATCTCGCTTTCAAACATTGCGATTGAAACCACAACGGGAATGAGAAGCATTGCATTTGCCGAAAACATTGTGGGAAAAACTGCGGGGGTGTTCTGTAAAAGTGCAGCAAGAACAATAATGAAGCCTAAGATAAATCTTTTTATATAAATGGGTAAATTTTCTTTTATCATTATTTCTCACCGCCCTTTCAGAAAACTTTAATCAGTCTGTTGTTGTGATACCTTGTCCGTCAAAACTCTTTATAACAAAAACATCCTGTAAATCGGCAATTTCTACGCCGGGATTTATAACTGCATAAACTGACACTGTCTGAGTGTCATTAAGAACTTCTTCTACTGTTCCGATAATCAGGTCTTTGGGGTAAATTCCGCCGATACCTGATGTGCAGATAACTGAACCGCCTGTAATGGAAGTAGTTTTCTTAAGTCCGGGCAACATACATTTTCCCTCTGCTGAAAGTGAATTTGTTGTTGTGACATATCCGTACTCACGGCTCTGTATATCATAAGCACCTGCATTGACCTCAGGGTCAAGAACAGTTTTAACAACTGCGGTGTTAAGTTTCACACTTGAAACAACTCCCACAAGATACTTGCCGTAAATTACCGGGTCGTTGACAGAAATTCCTGCTGCTGAACCTTTTGAAATAACAAAAGAGTAGTACATATCTGCAGAATCCCTTGCAATGATTGAAGCATCTTCAAATTCAAAATCAGGATTTTCCTCTTTTACATCAAGGAATTCCTCATAAACTGCAAGTTTCTGCTTTGCCTGTTCGTATTCAACAAGCTGAACCTGATATTTTTCAACTTCCGCTTCAAGCTCTTCCACCCTTTCGGCATAGAATGCTGCTGAACGGAAATGCATTTTGAAATCTTTTGTTTTTTCAGCCAGGAAAGACGAAAACCTCTCTACAGGCGAAAATGTTGCACTGAGAACTGAAGATATGGGTGATGAACCGTTATGTGAAACAGTTGCAAAAACCGTACCTACCATCAGTGCCGCCACAACACAGGCAAGAATTTTAAATTTTTTACTTCTGAAAAATTCTCCCATAGTTTTATTCCTTTCGGATTACTTCTTATGAAAATCAAAGAGCGTTTGATTCAAGGCTTATACCTGTACCGTTAACAACGCAATCAAGAGGATTCTCTGCGATGTGAACAGGCATTTTTGTTTCGATTGCAATAAGTTTATCAAGACCTCTGAGAAGAGCACCGCCGCCTGTAAGCATAATACCGTTGTCGATAATATCTGATGCAAGTTCAGGAGGAGTTTTCTCAAGAGTTGAGCGGATTGCTTCAACAATAAGGCTGACAGAATCAGCAAGTGCCTCACGGATTTCGTCTGCTGAAATTTCGATGAGTTTGGGAAGGCCGTCAATCTGGCTTCTGCCCTTGACCGTCATTGTACCCTCGTTTTCATAGGGGTATGCTGAACCGATTGTAACTTTGATTTCTTCCGCTGTTCTTTCACCGATAAGAACATTGTATTTCTTTCTGATGTGAGCAATGATTGCTTCG
>JAZRQI010000252.1:0-5209 GCA_045649705.1 Acutalibacteraceae bacterium | reverse complement strand
ATCACACCATTTACCGATTGTGTCAGCAAATGCAGATGCTAAAAGTTCTGCTGACAGGTCGTGGTATCTGTATCTTGCAAGGGACACCTCTGACTGAGGCAAATCCCAGAAAATTTCAGGAAGTGTATCGAAGAAATCTTCACCGTATTTCTCTTTGTAGATTTCGGGAAGTCTGCCTGTATAGGGAATGATTTCACTTGTTCTGTCCTCTGCGAAATCAAGTGAAGTTTTTCTTGTATGCTGAGGTTCGTCTGTGAAAATTGCAGGAACTGTGTCACCGATATATTCTTCAAGTGCATCGTAATATCTCTGATGTGTCACTTCAACGAATTTTGCCATTGCATCAGGGTTGAGTGTATCAACATAAGTCTGATTATTGAACCAGGCTGAGGGCTTTGAAACTTCAAGATAAGCATACCACTCATTCTCTCCTGTTTCGTTTTCGGCAAGTTTTTTGTAGCTCTTGAGATATCCGTTTTCAAGAGTTACATCATATTTCGCAAGGAGAACACCGTCACGGCTCAAAGCACCTTTGCTCTGTGATTCGTTGATGTTACTTTCAACAATTTCATCTTTCTTTATAGGTGAAAAAGCAATACATCTTGCTCTGTATTCTTCGTTACATGTAACAAGACCTCCACCGAAGCCTGAGGGCCAGCGGTCCTCGTCATAAAGATATGCTTTCATACCCTTTTCTTTTGCACGTTCAACAACTGCCTTGATATGCTCCAAATATTCATCGCTCATATAGTCGATGTCAAGACCTGTACGGCAGTGCATATGTGCTCCGCCTATACCCATTTCTTCAAAATAATCAAGCTGTTTTTTCATTTTTTCCTTATCCAGGTTGTTGTTAAGTGCCCAGAAAGGTTCACCACGGTATTCGTTGGTGGGATTTCTGAAAAGTTCAGGTGTTAAGTTTTTTTCTTTTGACTTTGGAAAAATCATAAGCTTTTCTCCTTTGCAAAACAAACCGCAAGGTAAAAATACCCCACGGTTCTGATTTTTTAAATACGCATTTTTTTATTTGCAACATTGAGTGTTTTGCTCAATGCAGATGCTACTACAAGGCAGGAGGCAATTTCAACAAGTCCGTTGACACCTACCATTATTACAAGAAACATAAGTATGTTTGATGCACCTGTGTCTTTCATCATATTCTGAATGAAATCTGTTTTGCCGAAAAGCAGAACGAGAGTTGACATAAAGAATGCTGTGTTGAAAACAGGTCCGCTGACTGCTGCCACGGGATAAGAGATTTCTGCAGATTTTTTACCTGCAAGAGATTTTGACATTCCCTTATAAATCAGACCGCACAGATATCCTGCAAGAACTCTTGTGGGAATGCACATAAGGAATGTGAAAAATGGATTGATGGACATCAGCGTTGTGCCGAAAGCGTCCATACCGAAGCACTGGGAAAAGCTTGTTACACCGAATACAAGCCCCATAAACGCACCTGCACCCGGTCCCAGGACAATAGCCCCTGTAACTACGGGAATAATAACCAGTGCGATTGAGAGAGGTCCTATTTTCAGATACCCCAGCGGTGTGAAGGACATAACCACAACTATTGCGGCTAAAACTGCAAGCTGTGTGAACTTCACGAGTTTTGACATTTGATTTTTTTGCATATATATTCCTCCTTGCTGTCGCTCTGCAAAAGCAGATACGGCGCAAAATTTAACGAAGATATATTATTTTACATTTTTATCATAGATGATTTTAAGACCTTCAAGAAGAAGGTATTTGTCATAGATAATTTCAGTTTTACAGTTTGCAATTACACTTCTTGCAAAACCGCCTGTTGCTACTATTGATGCAGGTTTCTTGCCGATTTCCTCAGAAAATCTTTCAACCATACCGTCAATCATTGCGGCAGTACCCACAAGAGTACCTGAAATGATACAGTCAACCGTGTTTTTACCAAGTGCACTCTTAGCTCTCTTGATACCGATACTGGGAAGAAGTGATGCAGAAGATGAAAGTGCATTCATCGAAACGCTGATACCTGCGGCAATTGTGCAACCGAGGAAGCTTCCGTTTTCGTCAATAACATAGATTTTACTTGCAGTACCAAGGTCAACAACAAAACAAGGTAACGGATATTTTTTAAGTGCTGCAACTCCGCCTGTGACAAAATCTGCACCAAGTGTTGACGGGTCATCAACAAGGATATTAAGACCTGTTTTGATTCCCGGTCCTACAACAAGAGGTGTCACACCTGTAAGTCTTCTTACAGCTTCACCGAAAGGATATGTAACCTCAGGCACAACGCTGCTGAGAATACTGCCTGAAAACTCTGTTTTTTCTACAGAATACAAAGCAAAAATATTCATCAGTTCACAGGCATACTGGTCCGCCATTCTCTTTTTATCGGTAGCAAGTCGTGACACGAAAACAAGTTCGTCACCTTTGTATGCACCGATTGTGATATTTGTATTTCCTATGTCTATTGTCAAAACCATAATTCATCTCTCCGAAAAATGAACTTTTCATAATTATACTCTATTATTTTTCAAAAATCAATGCTATAATGTTATTGTAAATAAATATTTATGAGGTATTTTTATGCTTTGCAATATGTGTCCGAGAAAATGCAACATTGACCGCACAGAAAAAGCAGGATTCTGCGGTATGACAGACGAAATCAGAATAGCAAGAGCAGGTCTTCATTTCTGGGAAGAGCCTTGTATCAGCGGAGAAAAAGGTTCGGGAACTGTCTTCTTTTCAGGGTGTCCCCTGAAATGCGTTTACTGTCAGAACTCAGACATCAGTTCAGGCGGTTTCGGTAAAAAAATTTCACCTGAAAGACTTGGCTGTATTTTCAGGGAACTTGAAGAAAAAGGCGCTCACAACATAAACCTTGTCACCCCTACCCACTATTCCGAGCAGATACTGAAAGCCTTTGAAATATACCGACCGAACATCCCTGTTGTTTATAACTGTTCAGGTTATGAAAGCGTTGAAACATTGAAAAAATTCCAGGGTATCGTTGACATTTATCTTACCGATATAAAATACTTTGACAGTGAAGTAAGCGAAAAATATTCAAAGGCAAAAGACTATTTTGACGTTACTTCTCAGGCAGTCAAAGAGATGATCAGACAGCAACCTGAAAACGTCTTTGATGACAATGGAATTATGCAGAAAGGTGTTATAATCAGGCACCTTGTTCTACCACTTAATCTTACACAGACAAGAAAGATTTTTCAGTGGATTAAAGATGAACTTGGTGAAAAAGTCATCATCAGTCTTATGAGTCAATACATACCTGTGGGAAAAGCCTGTGAATACAAGGAAATCAACAGAAAGCTCACAACCCGTGAATACGAAAAAGCACTTGATATGTTCGATGAATTCGGCTTTGAAAACGGATTTATGCAAGAGCTTTCTTCTTCAAAAAAAGATTTTATTCCGCCTTTCAATCTTGAGGGTGTCTGAAAAATTTTTTGTAAAAAATTGATGTAAAATATTGATATTAAATAAAACATATGTTAAAATTTAATGTATTTATTAACAGGAGGTAAAAACCTATGACAAAGAAAATTTTATCAGTAATCCTTGCAGCACTTATGTTGCTGACAGTTTCCGTTCCTGCTTTTGCAGCAGAAGCTGAAGCACCCGCTACAGGCGATGCACTTCAGTTCGGCGCAGACGGAAAATTCCAGATACTTGTTCTTGCTGACGTACAGGACAACAACCCCGTAAACGAGGACACACTCCAGTACATCAAAGAAGCACTTGACACTGTAAAACCTGACCTTGTTGTTTTCAACGGCGACAACATCACTATCGATGACAAAGCTGCTTACGACCAGCTTATGCAGCCCCTCGTTGAAAGAGGTCAGAAATTCACATTCGTTTTCGGTAACCACGACGTAGAAGACAGAAGCTTTACACACGAAGATATTCTCGAAATCTACCAGTCATACGACGGTTGTCTTGCATACGATGCTGACCCCTCTCTTCACGGTTGTGCAAACCACAATCTCCCCATCATTTCATCTGACGGTTCAAAAGTTGCTTTCAACCTCTGGATGTTTGACAGTGGTGACTACATCGAAGAAATCGAAGGCAGACCCTATGACTGCGTAAGAGCAGACCAGATTGAATGGTACAAAAATGTAAGTAAAAAGCTTGAAGAAGAAAACGGCGGAAAAGTTCCCTCAATTGCTTTCCAGCACATCATCACAGAAGAAGGCGTAGCTGCAATTCTTCCCGAAATGCCCTCATTCCTCGGCGCTCTCGGCAGAAACTTCTCTAACGGCAACGCTTACTCATTCGTTCCCGTATTCACAAGAATCAAGAGCGGTTTCATTTTTGAACCCCCCTGCCCCTCAATTGATAACGAAGGTCAGTGGGATGCTTTCGTAGAACGCGGTGACGTTCTCGGTTGCGTATTCGGTCACGACCACGTTAACTCATTCATCGCTGAATATGACGGCATTGATGCTATCATGACACCCGGTATTACAAGTGAGTCTTACAAAGACGATATGCTCAGAGGCGGCAGAATCATCACTATTGATGAAAACGACCCCTGGAACTACGAAACAGAAATGCTCCACTTCCATGCACTTGCACTCAAAGAAGGTTCTCTCATCCCCGAAGTTACAGGACAGAGCCTTGCATCATTCAGACTTCAGGAATTCCTTCTTTCACTTTCAGAAGTTGCTCTTAAAATCGGTCAGATTCTTACTTTCTTTATCAGATAACTTAAATCCGAATAATTCTCCGAAGGAGGGTACCAAATGGATACCAACGTAAAAGCAATTGATACTTCCAGAAATTACGTTCCGAACAAGGAATTCTGGATGTACTGCATCGGCGGTGCAGGTCAGGGTATGATTTATGCAATTATGTCCTCATACATATCTGACTTCTACACAAACGTTATGCAACTCCCCCTTATTTTTGTTCTTCTGCTTATGCTCCTTGCACGTGTATGGGACGCAATCAATGACCCCATGATGGGTATGATAGTTGACAGAACAACAACAAAATGGGGAAAAATGAAACCTTATATTCTTTGGGCAGTTGTTCCCATTGCTGTGCTCTCTTTCCTTATGTTCTATATCCCCGAAGGCTTCAACAAGACTCAGCTTATGATTTATGCAGGTATTGTTTACGTTCTCTGGGGTATGACCTACACAGTGGCAGACGTTCCGTTCTGGAGCCTTCCCAATGTTATGACTCCCAACCCTGA
>JAZRQI010000251.1:0-18103 GCA_045649705.1 Acutalibacteraceae bacterium | reverse complement strand
ATCAGACAGATTCGTGCAGAAATTGCTAAAATCGCTGCTGAAAAAGGCATCAAACTTGCAAGTGTGAACGTTACTGCAACTCACTCACACAGCGGTATCGACACACAGGGTCTCTGGACAAATCTCTTCCCCAAACTTCTCGGCAACCTCTTCAAGGGTTGGACAGGTCTCGGCAAACTCGAAAAGGGTGTTGACGAAGATTATATGAAGCTTGTTGTTGAAAGAACAGCAAAGGCTATGGGTGAAGCGCTTGACGATATGAAACCCGGTAAGCTTACATATTCAAAGAAAGATATCGGTGACGGTTACTTCAATAACAAAAACCGTCCCTCAGCAACATCAAAGGACAATACAGTAACACGTCTTGTGTTTACTCCCGATGATGCGAGTGCGAAACCCACAATTATTGCAAATATGGCAGGTCACCCCGAAGTTGCAGGTCTTCCCACAGACGACGGTAAGGGTACAGGTCGTGAACTTTGCGGTGAATACATTTACTACATTGAAAAATACCTTAACGAATTCGAAGATGACACTCTTGCAGTGAACAAAGGTGGCGACGGCTACAACTTCTACTTCATCAACGGTGCAATCGCAGGTATCTATATGGCAAGAGGACTTACAGGTGACGGTGTTCCTACAGTACACAGATACGAAGAATCAATCCGTTACGGTACAGAAATCGGCAGAATTCTCCTTGCTCTTAATATGACAGAAGAACAGATCCTTGCAAATGACAAGATTTCAGGTGAGTCAATCATCAAAGAAGAAATCGAAAAGTACGGTCTTCAGGACAGATACACAATCTGGTATGAGGGTTGGACACCTGTTGAAGAAATTGAACTCGATCCCATTCTTAATGTGAGAATTAAGGAAATCAGAATTCCTGTTACAAACAACTTCATCAAGCTTGCAGGTAGAGCAAACCTTGTTACATACGCAATTCTCAAGACAGAAAAGGGCGATTATGAGGTTGTTACAGAAACAGGTTATGTTGAAATCGGTCAGAAAATGAAAGCTGTTATGGCACCCGGTGAAATCGTAACAGATATCATCTATGGCGGTGGTTCAATTACAGCAGAAGGTTCTTTCTCTTGTCAGGACTTCCAGTACAAATCAGTATGCGAAATCTTTGGTGACAAAGAGCTTACAGCGTTCGGTCTTTGCAACGATGCTCTCGGTTATATCGTTCCCGATAACGATTATACACTTATCAGCTATCACGAGCTTATTTCTCTCGGCAGCAAGGCAGCTTCTACAATTGTAGGTGCTCTCAGCGAAATCGCAGCAGAAGTAAATGCTCCTGCAAAGCCCTCAACTCCTGCAACTCCTGAAACTCCCGCAGCATAATTAAAATAAAATTTATTTGAGACGTGGTTATATGAAAAAAAGCAAAATTGCTTTAAGACTTATAAGTCTTGCATTAACGTTCGTTCTTATATTCAGCGTATCCGGTTTGTCTGTCTTCGCGGCAGACGAATCGGATTACGTGGCTGAATTCAGAATCGAAACAGACAAAAGCACAGTGAAAAAAGGTGAAGATGTTGAGGTAAGTGTCTTTCTGAAGACAAATTACTATATAAGTTCCGTGTCACTTGTTGTTATTTATAACTGTCAGGCATTTTCCTTGCAGAACACAAGCGATACAGCAGTGGCATCTTTCCTCAGTTTTTCAGGACAGTTGGCTGAAAATTACAGGACAAACGGCAACTGGAGAACTACTGAAAGACTTTTTGCATCAAGAAACTCAAGACCTGAGTATTGGTCACGAGAAGAAACCTTGGAAAAATATAGGGCTATTTATGCAACATGGGCATCAGACTCTTCCTTTTCTTATTATCTGACAGAACTCAGTGAAGAAGAAAAAATTGTGTCTTTTACTCTTAAAGCAAATGAGGATATTGAAGATTTGTCAGAACTGATTTTCATCAGTCTCGATTTCCTCAAAACTGCAAAAAATCCTCAGGGTGTGCTTTTTGCAGGAAGATCCACATCAGAGGAAGTTAACATCAACAATATTGTAAGTACAGGGCAGACCATTATTTATAACGGCATTGACCCTACCGTTAATGAAGAAGTTGAACATACTCCGGGCGAGGCGGTTACAGAAAATCTCATTCCCTCAGACTGTGAAAACGCTGGTTCATACGATTCTGTTATTTATTGTACATTCTGCGGGGATGAAATTTCCCGTGAAACAATAGAGACAGAAGCTCTCGGGCATCAGTACGAAAGCGTAGTTACTGCACCTGACTGTGTAAACGGTGGGTACACAACATATACCTGTTCAGTATGCAGTGATAAGTATATTGGTGAAACCACAGAGGCTCTCGGTCACGTAGCTGGCAGAGTGGAAATTATAGATGCCACAACAGAATCAGATGGTTCAAAAACAACATACTGCGGCGTGTGTGATGAAGTAATTTCAGTGGAAGTAATTGAAAAAATTACACTCTCCATTTCTCCGTCAGAGGGTAAAGAAACTATTATTGACGCAGAAAACAGGATAATCTACGGTTTAGAAGTAGGTATAGATTCACTTGACGACTTTGTTACTGCCAAAGGATACACATTGGAGTACACATATGTCAACGGTTCTTTCGGCACAGGAACAAGAGTCGACTGTATTTATAACGGTGAAATAAAAGAAACATATTATGTTGTTATTTTTGGCGATTTAACAGGTGACGGCGTTGTTGATATTTACGATGCTTCAACTGTTTCAGCGCTTGTAAACGGTGATATGGAATTTGATGAAGATTCTGTATTCAACCTGGCATCAGACCTTAATAATGACACTGTTTCAGACATTTATGACCTTGCAATTATCAATTCGGTTGTAAACGGCGAAACAGACCTTTCGCAAATTTTAAGATAAGGAGTGATTTGAAATGAAAAAGACTTTTTGCAAAGTAATTTCAGTTCTTTTGCTTGTGACAATACTTTGTTCAACAGGTATTGCATCTCTCTCTTCTTCGGCTGCTTCTGAGGCAGATTACAAAGCAACTTTCAGCATTCATACAGATAAAGCTTCTGTTGCCGCAGGAGAGGATGTTACAGTCAGCGTAAAACTTAAAACAAACTATTATATTTTCTCAATGCAGGTGCCAGTGATTTATGATGCAGAGGCATTTAAAATGCAGAATACAAGTGCTACAAGCCTTAAGTCTTTCCTCACTTTCCAGGGAAAAATGGCAGACGCTTATACAACAAACGGAAACTGGAAATCTCCGGCATCATTCTATACTAACCGTAATTCAAATTCTGCGTATTGGTCACAGAAAAATGTAATTAATAAGTACAAAATTGCTTATGCAACATGGTCTGCGAACTCACAGCTTAACGGCGGTAAATTGATAAAGCTTTCAAGTGAAGAAACCATTGTGTCTTTTGTACTTAAAGCACAGAAAGATATCAAGGATATTGACGGACTCATTTTTCTTCATAAGGATTTCCTTAAAACAACAACCTTTGCAGGTGGTCTGTGGTTCTGCGGAAGAAGTGAGAAAGAGAAGCTGGATATAAACAACTATGTTGCCGCAGGTCAGACAATTGAATTTGCAGGTACTGTTCCCCCGCAGGAAGATGTAAAGGAAGAGGAAGGCGCAATTGCAATTAACTATAAGGCAACAGTAAGCCTTAAAGATGAGCTTGGCGCAAATATCATCAAGGATTTCAAGCTTAAATGGGAATCTGCGGATGAGTCAATTGTTATAGTTGACGAAGACGGTAATATTTACGGTGCAAAAGCGGGTACAACGACTGTCACAGTCAAATCAACTGACGGAAAGTTTGTAAAAACTTTTGACGTAACAGTAAATTACTCAGTTTTGCAGTGGATTATTATTATTGTTCTTTTCGGTTGGATCTGGTACGTATAATTAAATAAGTTTGAACAGGTATTTCTTTACGGAAATACCTGTTTTTTTATTTTCCTTATTTTATAGATTGTTAAAAGTTTAATTAACGGAAAAACCATTGAAATTGTTGCGAAAATATTGTAGAATAGTATGTAATTATGGGGAGGTGCGACAAGTTTTGAAAAGCAAGAAGAAATTGACTCTTATAATCAGCATTGTCGCTACCGTTCTTATTGTATTTTCAGTGGTTTTTGATATTGTTTTGCAAAAAACCGAAACAGAAAAAACAGACTTCGCAATGGGTGCAGTTATTTCGTTGAAAGTAACAGGTAAAAAGTCCCGTGACACGGCAGAAGAAATAGTTTCTGCCATTAAAGACAGAGAAAATGAAATTTCAAAAAAGATAGAAGATTCGGAAATTTCTCTTCTTAACAAAAACAAATCATCAGTAGTTTCAGAAAAAACAGTTGAGGTTCTGAAAAGTATTATTGATGTGTGTAAGAAAACCTCAGGCGCGGTTGATCTGACAATCGGAGGACTCACATACCTCTGGAATATCGGTTCTGAAAATTTCAGTGTTCCCGAAAAAAGTAATATTGAACAGATATTGCGTGATGTTTCGTGGGAAAAAGTTGATATAGAAGATACTACAGTTTCAATAGGTGAAAATCAGGAGATTGACCTGGGCTTTGCAGGAAAAGGAATTGCCTGTGATGATGCAAAAGAAATTCTCCTCAGAAACGGAATTTCAAAAGGTATAATCAATGTGGGGGGAAGTCTTTGTCTTCATGGTGAAGGTGATTTTATGGTAGGACTGAGAAATCCTCTTGGTGATGTCAGTGATTATATGGCAGTTCTTACTCTGGAAGAAAGTTTCATTTCAACATCAGGAAACTACGAAAGATTTTCAGAATATGAGGGTGAGAAATATCATCATATTCTTTCAACCGAGACGGGTTATCCTGTTGAAAATAATCTGCTTTCTGTGACTGTGGTTTGTTCATCAGGTCTTTTGAGTGATGCATTGTCCACTGCCTGTTACTGTCTTGGTTATGAGAAAAGTATTCCACTTCTTGAAGAATATAATGCACAAGCTATTTTTATCTTTGATACAAAAGAAGTTAAAGTTACTGACGGCTTGAAAAATAAAATTGAAATAAAAAATGATGAGTTTGAATTATGGAAAGAAAACTGATTACAAAAAACGATATAGTTCTCATAGTTTTGGCAGGTCTTGTTGTTGTATTGTTTTTTGTTTTTAAAAACTTTTCACAGACAGACCTTGTTGCGGAAGTTTATTATGACGGCGAGGTTGTTGATACCGTAAGCCTCAACAAAAAAGAGGAAAAGAAAATCCGTACAGGCGAAAATTCTTCCGTAGTTGTTGTTTCGCGTGACGGAAAAATTTATTTTGAAAGTTCTTCTTGTCCTGATAAAGTCTGTGTTAAAAGCGGAGAGCTTTCAAAAAACGGCGACTTTGCTTCCTGCCTTCCTGAAAAAGTTGTTATAAAAGTTTCAGGAGCAGAAACAAGCGAAATTGATGCAATAGTTTATTAGATTTGAGTGAAAATATGAAAACAAAAACACAGAAAACTGCATTGCTGGGGATTCTTGCGGCACAGGCACTTGCACTGTCCTTTCTTGAAAACCTTTTACCTGCAATGCCGTTCCTGCCTCCGGGTGTGAAGTTGGGACTTTCCAATATTGTTACAATGTTTACTGCGGGTACATTTGGTTTCGGCCCTGCCCTTGCAGTGACTCTTATAAAATCCCTTTTTGCGCTGCTCACAAGAGGTGTTACCGCTTTCTTTATGAGTTTAGGCGGAGGGCTTCTGAGCACAGTGGCTATGTGCCTGATGATGAAGTTTGCAAAAGATAAGTTCGGATTTATCGGTGTTGCAGTGGTTTCGGCCGTTTGTCATAATCTGGGACAACTTGCAGTATCAATAATTGTTACGAAAACAACAGCATTCGTTTATTATACTCCTGTTCTTCTTTTAAGCGGAATCGTAATGGGTATAATTACGGGAATTGTCTTTAAAGCGGTTATGCCGCTTCTTATGAAACAGTCAAAATATTTTATTAAATTCTGATAGATATATACAGAAAGGAATGTGGTCTATGAGTTTTAAAAGACCTGAGGGTGTTCTCAAAGCCGTCAAGCAGGTCAGGGGTGGGGTTCACGTTTCCCATCACAAGAATACTGCTGAGATGAAAGTTGTGAGAATTAATCCTCCCTCAAAAATCGTGTTACCGATGCAGCAACATATCGGTGCACCTTGTGAACCGACAGTTAAGGTCGGTGACATAGTAGATGTGGGACAGGTGGTAGGTGATACAGATAAATTTGTATCAGCACCTATTCATGCATCTGTTTCAGGTAAGGTCGTAGCAGTGGGAGATGTAAGTCTTCCCAGCGGCGTTGTCACAAAGGGTGTTACAATTGAGTCTGACGGAGAAATGCGTCAATCAGAAGATATTAAACCTCCCGTTGTTGAAACAAGAGAAGATTTCGTAAAGGCAGTAAGGGCATCGGGCCTTGTAGGTCTCGGCGGTGCAGGTTTCCCCACACATGTGAAACTTGCTTTCCCCAAAGAAAAGAATATTGATACTCTTATTATCAATGCTGCTGAATGTGAGCCTTATATTACAGTTGACTACCGTGAATGTCTTGAAAACTCAAAGAACATTATCGGCGGAATTCACCTTCTTCAGAAGTGGCTTGAAATCCCCAATGTAATCATTGCAATTGAAGATAACAAACCTCAGGCTTTCAAGGCTTTGCAGGAAATTGCAGGAGAGTTCAAAGTTAAAGACAACGTAAAACTTATGACTCTCAAATCAGTTTATCCTCAGGGTGCTGAAAAAATGATGGTACAGTCGGCTACAGGCAGACGTGTTCCTCCCGGAAAACTTCCTGCAGATGTAGGTTGCCTGGTTATGAACGTTGCAAGTGCTGCTTTCATCGGAAGATATATGAGAACAGGACGTCCTCTTGTAAGCCGTTCAATGACAGTTGACGGTTCAGCAATTGCAGAACCTAAAAACGTGAGAGTGCCTATCGGTACAAGTATTGCGGAAATCATCGATTTCTGTGGCGGATTTAAAGCAGAACCTGAAAAAATTCTTTCAGGCGGTCCTATGATGGGTATGGCTGTTTTCTCAACAGACGTGCCTATGATAAAGAGCAACAACGCTATTCTTGCATTTGCAAAAGGTGATGCCGAACTCAAAACAGAACGTGACTGTATCCGTTGCGGCAGATGTGCACAGGCTTGTCCTATGAGCCTTATGCCTACACTTATTGAAAGATATGCAAAAATCGGTGATGTTGACAGTCTTAACAAAATCGGAATCAACGTATGTATGGAATGCGGAAGCTGTGCATATTCCTGCCCTGCAGGTAAACCCCTCGTTCAGTATATGCGTCTTGCAAAATCAGTAGTAAGGGAGGCTGCAAAGAAATGAGTCTTGACAAAAAACTTCTGGTCAGTGCTTCACCTCACGACCACTCAAAAGATACGGTTACAAGAATTATGCTTGACGTTGTAATTGCACTTGTACCGTCACTTATTGCGGCTACATTCCTTTTCGGTTTCAGAACACTTATTGTGTCAGCCGTGTCAGTGGGAGCTTGTGTTCTTGCAGAATACATTTCCCGAATCGTTATGAAAAGACACCAGACAGTTGCCGACCTGAGTGCAATTGTAACAGGTCTTCTCATCGCATTTAACGTTCCTGTTTCAATGCCTTTGTGGATGGTTGTTCTCGGTGACATCCTTGCAATTGTGGTTGTAAAGCAGATGTTCGGCGGTATCGGTATGAACTTTGTAAATCCCGCACTTGCAGCAAGAATTATGCTTATTGCATCTTTCCCCACAGAGATGGGTAAATGGAATGCTCCTTTCTCATGGAAAACAGAAACAGTTACAACTGCTTCACCGCTCAATGCAATCAAAGAAATTTACAGAAGCGGGGAAATCACATCAGAATCTTTTGACGGACTTCCCTCACTTCTCGATATGTTCCTTGGCAAACGTGCAGGTTCTCTTGGTGAAGTTTGTGCGATTGCACTTGTTATAGGACTTGGATATCTTCTTATAAGACGTGTAATCAAAATCACAATTCCGTTGGCTTACGTAGGTTCATTTGCAGTTATTATGTTTATCGCAGGCGGATTCAATCTTGAATTCCTGGCTTATGAAATTCTTGCAGGTGGTCTTCTTCTCGGTGCAATCTTTATGGCAACTGACTACACAACATCTCCCATTAATTTCAAGGGTCAGGTGATATTCGGTATCGGTTGTGGCGTAATTACTGCACTTATCAGACTTTTCGGCAATCTTCCCGAAGGTGTTTCATTTGCAATTATCATTATGAACATACTTGTTCCTCATATTGAAAACCTTACAACTCCCAAGCCTTTCGGTACAGTAAAGGAAAAGAAGAAAAAGGAGGCTGAAGCAAAATGAAAAAATTCAGTTTCAAAGAAGTTGCAGTCCCTGCAATAACTCTTTTCCTCATTGCGGCAATCTGTACAGCAATTCTTGCAGTGACAGACTCCGTAACTGCTGAAAAAATCAGACAGAACAATGAACAGGCAGAAGTTGCCGCAAGACAGCTTGTTTTTGAAGATGCAAAATCTTTCTCAGATGTCAAAACAGTCAAGGATTCAGCTTACGTTGAAGCACTTGATGAAAAAGGTAATGTAATCGGTTATGTTTTCACAACTTCTTCAAAAGGCTACGGCGGTGAAATCAAAGTTATGACAGGCATCGGTGCGGACGGCAAGGTTACGGGAATGGAAATTCTCGCTATTGAAGAAACTGCCGGTCTCGGTATGAATGCGAAAAAAGATGATTTCAAAAATCAGTATGTAAACAACAACGGTGCTTTTACTGTTGTAAAATCAGATGCCGGTGAAAATGAGATTCAGGCACTTACAGGTGCTACAATCACTTCTCAGGCAGTAACAGATGCTGTGAACACAGCAGTTGAGAATTTCAAATCAGTGACAGGAGGGGATAAATAATGGCAGAGAAAAAATCTCTTATGAAAGAACTGACCAAAGGTTTTCTTGATGAAAACCCCGTTCTCAGATTAGTTCTCGGTACTTGTCCCACTCTTGCAGTTTCAACTTCTGTTGAAAGCGCAATCGGTATGGGTCTTGCAGCATCAATCGTTCTTATTTGCTCAAACGTAGTTATTTCTGCACTCAGAAAAGTAATTCCCTCGAAGGTTAGAATTCCTGCCTACATTGTGGTTATAGCTTCATTCGTTACAATTGTTCAGATGCTTGTAAAAGCATTTGCACCCTCACTTGACGAACAGCTGGGTGTTTATCTTCCCCTTATTGTTGTTAACTGTATTATCCTCGGCAGAGCTGAGGCTTTTGCAGGTAAAAACAGCGTTCTTGCATCGGCAGTTGATGGTGTGGGTATGGGTGTCGGATTTACAATAGCCCTGTTCCTTATGGGCTTTATCAGAGAATTTTTCGGCACTGGTACAATCACAATCAGCCTTATCAACGGCGGTCAGCCTTTGTGGAACTCTGTATTCGGAGAAAACCCCATTCTTATTTTCATTCTTGCTCCCGGCGGATTTTTTGTTTTCGGTATGCTTATTATGCTTGCCAACAAAATTGCTGAGAAAAAAGGCAAAGAAAAGGCACAGCTTCACTCTTGTAAAGCATGTCCTATGTTTGCAACTTGCACATCTCAGGAAAAGGAGGACTGTGACAGATGAGTATAAAACCTTTACTTGCAATTCTGCTTACTGCAATACTGACACAGAACTTCGTTCTTGCTAAGTTCCTCGGTATTTGTCCTTTCCTTGGTGTTTCAAAGAAAACAAAAACTGCTACAGGTATGGGTCTTGCAGTTATTTTCGTTATGGTGCTTTCAACTGCCGTAACTTATCCTATCAACAATCTTCTTGTAAAGAATAACCTTGAATATCTTCAGACAATTGTATTTATTCTTGTTATTGCTGCTCTTGTTCAGCTTGTTGAAATTGTTCTGAAGAAATATATGCCTCCTCTCTACAATTCACTTGGCATTTATCTTCCTCTTATCACAACCAACTGTGCAGTTTTAGGTGTTGTTCTTCTCAATATTGACAATGGCTACGGCTTTGCACAGTCAATGATTAACTCTCTCGGTGGCGGTATCGGTTTCCTTGTTGCTATGGTTATGTTCTCAGGCGTACGTGAGAGAATGGAATCAAGTGATATCCCCGAAAGTCTTAAAGGTCTGCCCATAACTCTTGTGGCAGCAGCTCTCGTTTCAATGTCCTTCCTCGGCTTTGCAGGACTTGTAGAAAATCTTTTTGCGTAAGGAGGTAGCAGAATGAGTCCAATAGTTATTGCAATTATTATTGTTGCCTCAATCGGTCTTATTGCAGGTCTTGGTCTTGCAATTGCTTCAATTGTTATGGCTGTGCCTGTTGACGAAAAGGCTGAAAAAATCAGAGAATGTCTTCCCGGTGCCAACTGTGGTGCTTGCGGATTCTCAGGTTGTGACGGCTATGCTGCTGCACTTTCAAAAGGCGAAACAACAGAAACAAATCTCTGTTCTCCCGGTGGCAGTGATGTGTCTGCACAGATTGCAGAAATCACAGGTCTTGCAGCAGGTACTGTTGACCCGAAAGCTGCAATTGTTCTCTGTCAGGGAAGCTGCGGAAACTGTGATACAAAGCTTGACTACGAAGGTGTCAAGAGTTGTAAAATGGCAGAACAGCTTTTCGGCGGTCCTAAAAAATGTCAGTACGGATGTATCGGCTTCGGTGACTGTGTAGAGGTTTGTCCTTATGATGCTATCAGAATCTGTGACGGTGTTGCAAGAATTGACCCCACTATGTGCCGTGCCTGCGGTATGTGTATCAATACCTGCCCCAAACATCTTATTGACCTTATGCCTGTTCATCAGGAAAAAGCAGTTGTTCTCTGTAAAAACGGAGATAAGGGTGCTATGACAAGAAAAGAGTGTAAGACAGGTTGTATCGGTTGTATGAAGTGCACTAAAGTGTGCGAATTCGGTGCAGTTACAGTTGAAGGTAACCGTGCTCGTGTTGATTATGACAAGTGCACAGGCTGCGGTAAATGTACGGAAGTCTGTCCTGTTAAGTGTATTACACTTGTGAATCTCGGCTGATGTATAAAGCAGTAATTTTTGACCTTGACGGAACGCTTCTTGATACTCTCGGCGACCTGACAGACAGTGTCAACGAGATGCTGAGAGAGTTTTCATGTCCCGAAAGAAGTCTTGAAGAAATAAGACTTTTTGTGGGTAACGGAATGAAAAATCTTGTTGAAAGAAGTGTTCCTGAAGATTTTGATAAAAGTAAACTTACATTTGCTTATGATTTTTTCAGACAATCTTATAAAAAGAATATGAGAAACAAAACCTGTCCTTATGATGGGATTCTGCAGTGCCTTGAAGAGTTGCAGAAACTGGGCATAAAAACAGCGGTTACTTCCAACAAAAATGACGATGCTGTAAAAGGTCTCTGTGAAGAATATTTCGGAAATCTTGTCACTTTTGCCGTTGGTGCAAGAGAGGGTGTTCCCTCAAAGCCCGAACCGACAATGGTGAATAACGTAATAGAAGAACTGAATGTTGAAAAGGCAGAATGTATTTTCGTAGGAGATTCAGATACGGATATTCTTACAGCAAAAAATGCAGGACTCAAATCTATTGGAGTCCTGTGGGGATTCAGGGACAGGGAAGTTCTGGAAAAAGCTGAAGCAGATTTTGTAATTTCTTATCCGGAAGATATATTAAAGATTATAACTGAATAAAATTTAATGGTTTATAATTATTATTCTATTGACAAAAGGCGAATTTTGTAGTAGATTTATAATGTTCTTAAATAATAATTTTGAAAGGGGAACAAATCCAATGAAAAAGATTTTAGCAATCCTTATGGCAGTTCTTATGCTCGTTTCATTCGCAGCTTGCGGCGGTAACGGCGAAGAAGAAACAACAACTGCAGCTCCCGAAGTTACAACAGAAGCTCCTGCAAATGCAGAAGGCGAAGATGTAACAGAAGGCGAAGAAGCAACTGAAGAAGTTACAGAAGTTGTAACAGATGCATCAGGTGAAGAAGTTACAGATGCAGAAGGCAATGCAGTTACAGAAGTTGTAACAGAAGAAAAAACAGAAAAAGAAGAAAAACCCTCTAAAGAAGATGGTAAAAAACCCACACAGCAGAGTGGTACAAAACCCGTTTCACAGTGGTCAAAACAGGAAATCCTTGATTACTACAACAAGGCTGTTTTAGCAACAGATGCTCTTGAAAACAAACTTCAGGGTCAGTCAAAGATGGTTCTCGGTTACGGCGGTAAAATCACTGCTGACGGCGGTCTCGGCGGCGTTCTCAAAATCGTTTCTCCCATCATCGACGATACTCTTAAGAGAAACTCATCTGCAACATCAAACATCCCCGGTTACGGCGAAATCAAGATGTCAGACCTTAAATCAATCAAGGCTACAGAAAAGAACGGCGTTATCACAGTTGAACTCGTTGCAGTAGAGCAGACAGACGGTCCCGAAGCAGATGGCTCAGCAGGTCCTGTTGGTCGTACAATCGGTACACTCGGTAACATCAACGGTGCTCTTAACGAACTCGGCGCAGAAATTTCACGTGGTAGAGAAAATGTTTCTCTTAAATACACAGACGTAACAGTTAAAGCTGACATCAACGCAAAAACAGGTCTCATCCAGGGTGGTAAATGGCACTATCTTGTAAATATTCTTATTACAGATGCTGACATCAAGCTTGTTGTTAAAATTGGTGTTAAGAACCTTAAAGCAGCTGTTGACTACACAGTTACATTCTAAGATTTCTTAATAATTAAAGGCTACACCTAACAGGTGTAGCCTTATTTTTGTGTGATGAGAAAAAAGATCCCCCTATATCTTGTGGAAATAGCCTCAGAAAATATTAAAAAGTGTGAAAAATTGTAAACATTTCATAAAATACTTGATTTTTTGTAATTTTTTTGTTACTATTATATGGCACGGAATATCGGTATAAAAGAAAAAACGTGGAGGTAGTCGAAACGTGAGTAAAGCAAAAAAACTTTTAAGCGTTCTTCTTGCAGTTCTGATGCTCGTTCTCAGTGTCAGCATCGTCAATGTTTTTGCTGCGGCAAAAGGTGACGTAAACGGCGACGGCAGTGTTACTGTCAGTGATGCGCTGTTAGTATTCAATTTTGTTTCAGGTAAAAGTACCCTGACAGCGGAAGAACAGAAAAAAGCAGACATAAATGCAGACGGCATTGTTAATGTTGCCGATGCTATGAAAGTTTACAATATTATCCTCGGTAAAGAAGAGGGCGACAAAAAGGAAGGCACATTCAGAATAACAACTTACGGTTGGGGTCATGACATCGGTATGAGTCAGAACGGTGCTAACCTTTATGCAAAAAATGACGGTGCAGATTATGAGTGGATTTTAGACCACTATTATCCCGGCACAACATTGGTTGAGGAAGATGAAAATGCACCTGAAAAAGTAAAATATAACGGCAAAGAGTATTCAATGAGAGATTATCTCGCAAGTACTCTCTATGCTGAAATGGGACCCTCTTTCCAGAAAGAAGCCCTTAAAGCACAGTGTGTTGTAATTTATACATACGGTAAATACCACAGCAATTTCGGTGTTAATTTTGTTGCAAACCATCACGCTTTCAAAAGTGATGTTCAGAATGCATCAAAGAGTGCATTGATTTACGAAGTTGTTGATGAAGTAATGGGACAGTACCTGACATATAACAACAAAGTGGCTTTCACACCTTATTCTGCAACTTCTGCAGGTACAACTGCAAAGTGCAGTGACATCTGGGTTCAGGACCTTCCTTATCTTACACGTGTTGAAAGTAAATATGACAACACAGTTTCAGGTTACAAAAAGACAATCACTCTCACTGAAGAAGAGATGAAATATAAACTTGAAAACGTTTTCGGTGTCAAGCTTTCTTCAACTCCCGATAAGTGGATTGAGATTCTCTCTCATGACAGTGCCATAGATGAAAATATCGGACATGCCCTCAATGTTTCAATTGACGGACAGAAAACTGTCAAGGGTGCAAGTGTTTACGAAAGATTAGGTCTTCGTTCACCTTGTTACACAATTGAATATGTTTAAAAATTTCTGCATCAATTTCACAATTGATGCAGTTTTTCTTTTGAAAACTGATTGAAAAAGATTTTTAAGTGTGATAGAATATTTTTATATTAAATTAGCAAGGAGAAAAGTACCATGGCACAGCTTAAAATGTATTGGAAAAGACAAAAGCCCGACCCGATAAAACTTCCTGAAGGTTTTACCGTAGTTAATTATAAAGACGAAAGCGATATCCCTGCATGGATTGAAATCTGCAAAAACGGTCTTGTAGGTGAAGATGCAACAGAGGAGAATTTCAAAGGTGCTATCATTGAATGTGATGACCTTATTCCTGAAAAAGACCTTTTCTTTATCGACTATAACGGTGAACATGTTGCAACAACAGCAGTAATTTATCATCCTGACAGAAATCTCGGTCATGTTCATATGGTTTCTGTAAGAAGCGATATGAGAGGAAAGGGACTCGGCAATGTTCTTAATCAGATTGCTGTTAACAAACTGTATGATGACGGTTGCGATTATGCTTTCCTTACAACTGATGAGTGGAGAAAAGCTGCAGTAAGAAGCTATCTTTCTTACGGATTCCAGCCTGTTGAATATGACGAAGGTATGTATGACAGATGGTTGGCAGTTATGAAGGAATACGACATCAAAGAACTTGAAATGCTCAAAGAAGAAGACGCAAGTCATCATTGCTATATTAGATTGGAGGACTAAAAAATGGATAAGAAAATTAAAGTCGGTATTGTAGGTGCAAGAGGCAAATGTATGATTATGGGTCTGCAGAACTGCGAAAACGTTGAAATTGCTGCAATCTGTGACCTTGACGAAGATGTTCTCAAAGAAATTTCTGAAACATACAATATCCCCAAAACATACAGAATTTATGACGATATGCTTGAGAGTGACATTGACGCTGTTATTGTTGCAACCCCCATGCAGTATCACGTTATGCAGACACTTGCAGCACTTGAAGCAGGTAAACACGTTATGAGTGAAGTTACTGCAGGTGTTACAATGGATGAACTTCATTGGCTTGTTGAAGCAGTTGAAAAAAGCGGTAAAACATATATGATGGCAGAAAACTACTGCTATTCACCTCAGGCTCAGATGATAAGAAATATGTCTCAGGCAGGAGTTTTCGGTCAGCTCTATTATGCTGAGGGCGAATATCTTCACGATATCAAGGACCTTGCGGTTTATAAAAACGGCAAAACATCCTGGAGAAGCTACTGGCAGTTGGGAACAAGAGGTTGTTTCTATCCTACACACTCTCTCGGCCCCGTTATGAAATGCTTCCCCGACGGAAAGAGAATAACATCAGTTTCTTCTTTCGGTACAGGCAGTTTTACAGCGCCTCAGTTCAAGCAGGATGATACAACGGTTACAATGTGTACTCTTGACGGAGGCGAACTTGTAAAAGTTCGTGTTGACTGTATTTCAAACAGACCTCACAAGATGAACTATTATCTTCTTCAGGGTACAAACGGTGCTTATGAAGCACCCAGAGGTCTTGGCGATGATCATAAGATTCATATTATGCCTGAGGGTGCAGAATACGGATACAAACAGGAATGGCAGCCTCTTAAAGAATATGAGGGATTATATCTTCCCGAAAGATATAAAACTGCTACTGAAGAGCAGAGAAAAACAGGTCACGAGGGTGGAGACTTCTTCATCGTTAAAGATTTCATTGACGCTGTTGCAAATGGCACAAAACCCTATGTTGATGTTTATGATGCAGTTGAGTGGAGTGCAGTTGGTTTGCTTTCAAATATTTCTGTTCAGAACGGCGGAAAAGCAATGGATATGCCCAACTTCAGAAAGAATCAGAAAGTATAACAGACAGCGTATTGTGTCTATTGACTTTTCATATTTTTTAGATTAAGATATAAGTGTACTAAGTTAATTGGAGGGAAAACAGACAACTTAAACTTTGTTGAGTTGTGGTGTTTTCCCTTTATTTTTTCAGGAGGATATGGTATGGAAAAGTATATTCTCTCCCTTGACCAGGGAACTACAAGTTCAAGAGCAGTAGCTTTTGACAAGTACGGTAAAATCGCAGCAAAATCACAGAAAGAATTCAATCAGATTTACCCTGATTCAGGATGGGTTGAACATGACCCTATGGAAATTCTTTACAGTCAGTTCAACTCAATAACTCAGCTTTTTGCTCAGTCTGATATTGAACCGTCACAGATTGCCGCTATCGGTATTACAAACCAGAGAGAAACCACAATTGTGTGGGATAAAAACACAGGTAAACCTATTTATAACGCAATTGTGTGGCAGTGCAGAAGAACTGCAAAAATGTGTGAGGAATTGAAAAGCAGAGGTCTTGAAGATTACGTTAAGGAAAAAACAGGTCTTCTTATAGATGCTTATTTCTCAGGCACAAAAATTAAGTGGATTCTTGATAATGTCCCCGGAGCAAGAGAATCTGCTGAGAAAGGTGATTTACTTTTCGGTACGGTAGATACATGGCTTATCTGGAAACTGACAGGTTGTCACGTTACTGACTATTCAAATGCATCGAGGACAATGCTCTTTGATGTTGATAAGCTTTGTTGGGACGAAAAGCTCTGCAAAGAACTTGAAGTGCCTATGTGTATGCTGCCAGAGGTAAGACCTTCAAGTGAAGTTTACGGCTATGTTGCAGAGGGTATTCTCGGTCTTGAAGAACTGGCAGGAGTTCCTGTTGCAAGTTCAATCGGTGACCAGCCTGCTGCACTTTACGGTCAGGCTTGTTTTGAAAAAGGTCAGGCTAAAAACACTTATGGTACAGGTTGTTTCCTCCTTATGAATACAGGCAACACAAGAGTTCAGTCAAAAAATAATCTTGTTTCAGGTGTTGCATGGGGTATCGGAGACAAAGTTACATATTCTATTGAGGGCAGTGCTTTTAACGCAGGTTCTGTTATCAAATGGCTTCGTGATGAAGTACGTCTTATTGATACTGCTCCCCGTGTTGATGAACTTGCAGAAAGTGTTGAAAATGCAAACGGTGTTTATTTTGTTCCTGCATTCACAGGCCTTGGAGCACCATACTGGGATATGTATGCAAGAGGTTGTATGATGGGTCTTACACGCGGTGCTAACCGTGCACATATAGCACGTGCCTGTCTTGAAAGCATCGCTTTCCAGATGACAGATTTGCTTGAAGCTATGAATGCAGATTCAGGAATCAAACTTTCATCTCTGCGTGTTGACGGCGGTGCATCTGTAAGTAATATTATGATGCAGATTCAGTCCGATATGATAAGAACACCTGTTGACAGACCCCAGATGGTTGAAACAACTGCTTTGGGTGCTGCTTTCCTTGCAGGACTTGCAGTAGGTTTCTGGAAAGATGAAGAAGAACTCAGTTCTCTCAGAGAAGTTGACAGAATTTTCACTCCCAAAATGAGTTTTGAAGACAGTCAGAAACTTTATGCAGGTTGGAAAAAAGCGGTTAAACGTTCTATGGACTGGGAAGAACATGAATAAGGATTTTATTTATTAAGGAGTTATAAATATGGGAAAAGTAATACTTGATTGGAAAACTGCTCAGGATTTCATTACTGATGCATTTGTAGGAGCAGGCGTGCCCAGAGAAGATGCTGAAATCTGTACAGACATTCTTCTTGAATCAGACAGAAGAGGTATTGAATCACACGGTTGTAACAGATTCAAACCCATCTATATTGACAGAATCAACTGGGGTATCCAGAATCCCGTGACAAACTTTGATATCATCAAAGAAACACCTACAACTGCAGTTGTTGACGGTCACGACGGCATGGGACAGGTTATCGGTTACAAGGCAATGAGTCTTGCAATCAAAAAGGCTAAAGAATACGGTATGGGTATGGTTGTTGTACGTAACTCCTGCCACTACGG
Source organism: Acutalibacteraceae bacterium (assembly GCA_045649705.1). Classification (GTDB taxonomy): domain Bacteria; phylum Bacillota; class Clostridia; order Oscillospirales; family Acutalibacteraceae; genus SIG575. The sequence goes on along the minus strand of JAZRQI010000251.1, from coordinate 236 downwards.
TATTGCAGGCTACTACACAACAATGGCAACAAAAGCAGGTTGTATCGGTATGACAGGTACTAATGCACGTCCTTCAGTTGCACCTACACACGGTGTTGACGGGATGTTCGGTACTAACCCCTTTACAATCGGTGTACCTACAGATGAAGAATTTGACTTTAACTTTGACTGTGCAACATCAATCACACAGAACGGTAAAGTTGAATATTACGAGAGAATCGGTGAGGACGTTCACC
>JAZRQI010000250.1:0-2706 GCA_045649705.1 Acutalibacteraceae bacterium | reverse complement strand
CCAGACATTTCTTCAACACTGATTTTTTGAATATACCGTAGATTGTAAAGTTCTTTTTCCTCGTCTGAAAGAACATCAATCAGCATTTTTGCGAACATCTCATAATCTATCAGGTCAAGTCGCTCATCATATTCCTCGTCGGTGACTGTAATGTTTTCTGCATTTTCAAGGGGAACCTGATGCTTCAATTCTCTTGCATCTTTTTGCTTTTGACGTTTTACAAAATTGTTTGCAGTACGATAGAGAAATGTTTTCGGGTCTTCAAATTGGTTGCCATCAAGAAGCTTGTTATAGAAAACTATAAATGTTTCCTGCACACAATCGTCTGCAGCCTCCCTTGAACCGTTAAGTCGTGAAAGACAATAATTAAAAAGTTTTAACCGATATTTATCGTAACACTCCTGCAACTGGGTGTTTATGTATTTCTTTTTGTTTATTGTCCTCACTCCTTTCACTTTCCTCTGTTATATAATCAACAGAAACTTAAAATGTAACAAAACTTTTTTCAATTTCATTATAAACCTGAAAAATATTTTCTGCAATGTAATTGTTTGTCAAAAACTCACAGAATCAAAAACAAGAAATTAACGGTTAAAACCTGAACATATAAAAACAACCCGTGGAGTACACGGGTTGTAAATTTTATTCGATTTTAAAGCCTCAGATTCCGAAAATAAATCCAAGCCAGGAGAACATATTGTCGAATATTGAACGGATTCTATCCCAGAATGTATATTCAACTGTCACTTCGCAAGTTGCAATAACATCGCCTGAGTATGTGCAGATCTCAACAATTCCCGCACCTTCGCTCAGTGCTTCAATAATAATTTTTCCGTCTTCCACATACGCCCATACCGGTGTAAATACATCGTTGACTCCTACATCAACATAAACATCTTTGTAAGATGCGTTTTCAGGACCGACAGTGTATGTAATTTCTGCTACACCCTCATAACCCAATGTTATATTTGTTTCCGAAAGTGTGAGACTTGTTACAGGAACTTCTTCATAAGCCAAAGTGTAAATGTTTTTTGTCTCAAATGTTACTGTAAATGGAATCTTTTTAATAAGTGACTCTGTTAATATTTCAGAATAGGTTTCTTCTGTAATTTTTTCAATTACATTATCGTCTGCAAGTTCAACTGTGATTGTCATAGATTCATAGTATTCCTCGGAATCTTCAAGCACAATTACTATTGTATTGTCACTGTAAGATGCAGTTTTAACAGTATAACCCCACTCAAGGTAATCGGCAACATTGTAAGTCTCATAAATTTCGCTTTCGGCAGGGTCTTCGTATTCACCGCAAACACCGTTGTAATAGAATACGCCGTCATCAAAGACATCCATTTCGTCAACAATTGTAAACAGTTCCTCAGTAAGCTTCTTATCAAGACCTGAAAGGTCTGACAGATCAGCTGCGAAATTGTATTCATAGTCCTCGCTAACCTGAATCAATTTGTTCTTTTCAGCTGTTTCTTTAAGAATGCTGTGATAAAGCTTAACAACTTCTGACGCTGTCATTTCTTCCGCACTTACAGATATTGTGAAAATTGAAAACAACATAATACCCGCCAAAAGAACTGCCAATAATTTTTTCATAGTTAATTTCTCCTTTTTAATTTATTTATACCACCATCGATGATTTATACTGGATTGTAGTTCCATCCATAATATATGAATAGTCGTACGGCTCTATGGTTATCTTCACATTCCGGAATGTCATAGTTGCCCCGAAAGACCATTCACCCTCTTCAACGGCACCTCGTTTGTTTATTTTCACCTTAGCCTTTGCATCGGTGTATTTCATCAATAGATCTCCCTCAGAAAGGTCATACACATTTCCGTACAATCCCATCAGCCTTATATTCGCCCATTGAGCATCACTGTTTTCAAGAAGCTTCATACCGTGACTTGCAGTTACCACATCATTTTCGTCGTGCATACTGTCAATTTCATCTTTGAAAGCAATTTCAATTACAATGTATTCTCCGTCAACATACGCTTTTGCTGATTTGCAATCATCAACTGTAAGTTTTCTATAATCGCCCATAACACCTCTCAGTTTAGTAGGAATATATGCCGATACAAAGTCAAAAAGAAGTTGTGACAGCTCATCATTTGATTCACCTGAATCATTAACAAATTTTGTATCAAGCGTTCTCTCACCGGCAAGTCTCCATGCGCTCTTTGATGCAGCTTTTTTATAGTAAGCAACTATATCTTCCTCTGTCCACCCGGAAACATCAGGAAGTTCTTTCTGAGGAGTAAACAAATCGAGAATTGAACTGATGATGCCTGAAAAGAAATCAAGAACGCCACTAAAAATTCCGTTTTCAACAGTTTCTTCTGCTACAATGGGAGAATTATCCTCTGCTGCAAGAGATGTTACACCGAAAGCAGAAAAAGCCATTACAATTGCCAATAATACTGCTAACACTTTTTTCATAAAAATCTCTCCTCATATATTGTTTTAATTAAAAATCGAATTGAATGTTCCAACTATAGATACAGCAATAAATGTAAAACCATAATATACGAGTAAAAAGGCATACCCGAATATCACTTTAAAAAACAATGTAATGTCATTAAAAAATTCTTCTGTTTTTTCTTTAAAATTCATATCTTCACGTACATATGAGAAGAAGTCTTCTCTATCAGAGCAGATAACAGTTCCATTGGGAGCCACAAGCTCGGCAATTACGG
>JAZRQI010000249.1:0-3488 GCA_045649705.1 Acutalibacteraceae bacterium | reverse complement strand
AATGATGAAAAATTATGACGTAATTGTAATCGGTGCAGGTAACGGCGGTCTTGCAGCTGCTACAACTTGTGCCAGAGCAGGTCTTTCAACACTTCTGCTTGAGAGACACAACATTCCCGGCGGTTCAGCATCTTCTTTTGTAAGAGGCAGATTTGAGTTTGAACCCTCACTTCACGAACTTGCAGGGGTAGGTGCAAAAGATAAATCAGGTCAGGTTGAGGACATGTTCAGACGCTTTGAAGGTGATGTTGACTGGTATCAGCACGATTCAACTTTCCGTCTTGTTGTTCCTGCAAAAGAAGGAGATACAGATACATTTGTAAATGAAAACGGTGTTGAAGTTTCCATTGACGTTCGTATGCCTGTCGGCTTTGAAAACTTTGCAAAGAAACTTGATGAGGTTGTTCCCGGCTCTTATGACAGCTGTATAAAGGCATTTGACCTTTCGGTACGTATGTTCAAGGCTCTTGATGCTCTTGATGATCCTATAAAAAAACTTCCTGCAAGCTTAAAGGATTTTCCTGATATTCTGAAAATGGTTTCTCACAATATGACGGAAGCTCTCGATGCTCTCGGAATGCCCAAAAAAGCACAGGATATTTTCAATACATATTGGTGCTATCTTGGTGTTCCTGCATCAAGACTCGATTTCCTCTATTACCTTGCAATGCTTCACAGCTATGTTAAAGACGGTACAGGTGTTCCTCATCTTCGCAGCCACGAGCTGAGCCTTGCTCTTGATAAAGTTATCCGCGATAACGGCGGTGACATCTGGTATAATTCAGAAGTTACAAAGGTTATTATGAAAGACGGCAAGCCTGCAGGTGTTGTTATTAACGGTGAAAAAGAGGTTTACGGTAAATACTTTGTATGTAACTCTTATCCTTACGCTGTTTTCAAAGATTTGTTTGACGAAAAAGATATCCCCGAAAGACAGCTTAAAATGCTCAATGCAAGAGAAACTTCAGTTACTCTTACAACAGTTTATCTTGGCATGAACGTAACAAAGGAAGAACTCGGAATCAAGGACTATTCAGTGTTTATCGCTCCTGATTCAGATTCAGATAAGCAGTTTGATCTTGTTCAGAATTACAAGAGCGGTTACTGTATCATCAACTGTCTCAACGAGATTATTCCCGATTGTACTCCTGAAGGCACATGTCAGCTTTTCCTTACAGCAATGACATCAGGCGATGTAATGAAAAACATCAGACCTCAGGATTATAAAAAATTCAAAACTGAAATTGCAAAAGACATGATTGAAACATGCGAAAAAGCACTCAATATGTCAATCACTCCTTATATCGAGGAAATTGAAATTGCACTTCCTCCCACATTTGCAAGATATCTGAATACTCCTTTGGGTACACCTTACGGATATATGCTTGATAAATGGGATAGCATGATTCCCCGTACAGTTCAGTATCTTAATGACCAGCCATTTGATAACTTCTTCTTCTGCGGTGCAACTCAGGAGAGAGGCGACGGCTACAGCTGTGCTTATTACACAGGTGAAAAAGCAGGCGGACTTGTTGTAAAAGCAATGAAAAAGGAGGGCAAATAAGATGGCAGATTTAAAATCATTAAAAGCAAGAAAATTCTTCCCCATGTTGTCAGACCGTGATAAGAGATTTGAAGCAGCAGAAGCAAAATTCCCTACGTTTTCTGATAACGCAACGGTTCTGGCAAAAGCACTTCATCCCAAAAGACAGTATCTTAAGGTTGCTGAAGTGGTAAAAAGATCAAGAGATTGCAGAAGCTATACTCTTGTTCCCGATGAAGAAAGAGGCACAACATCTCTTGCTTATTTCGGAGCAGGTAAATATCTTACTGTTTTCGAAACAATTGAAGGTATGCCAATAACACGTGCATATTCAATTTCATCTTCACCCAAGGACAGCCTTGAGGGTAAATATGTTCTCACAATCAAGCTTGTTGACGGCGGACTTATGTCACATTACATCTTTGATACCTGGAAGGTTGGTACACAGGTTGAGGTTTCTGCTCCTGCAGGTAACTTTGAATATCAGCCTATCCGTGATGCAAAGAAAGTTATCTGCCTTGCAGGTGGTAGCGGTATCACTCCTTTTGTTTCAATGGCAAATGCAATCTGCGACGGTGACGAGGATTTTGAACTTACTCTTCTTTATGGAAGCAGAAACGAAAAGAATATTCTTTTCCTGGAAGAACTTGCAGAACTCCAGAAGAAATGCGGTAAAATCAAGGTTGTTCACGTTCTCAGTGAACCCGGTGTGCTTGTTCCCAGAGGAATGAAGAAAGGCTTTATCACAGCAGAGCTTATTAAGAAATATGCTCCCAAGGATGAACCCTATTCAATTTTTATCTGCGGACCTCAGCAGATGTATGAGCATCTTGATAAAGAGCTTGAAAAACTTAATCTTCCCAAAAAATATATACGTCACGAAATGTTCGGTGAATTCCACAATCCCCAGACTCAGGAAGACTATCCTGCAGGTGTACCTGAAGAAGTTACAATCAAGGTTACAATTCAGGATAACACCTACACAGTCAAGGGCAAATCTTCAGATTCTGTTATGCAGATTCTTGAAAAGAACGGCATTTCAGCACCTGCACGTTGCAGAAGTGGTGAGTGCGGATTCTGTCATTCACACCTTCTTTCAGGTAAGGTATATGTGCCGAAGCATCTTGAATACCGCCGTCTTGCAGACTATAAATTCGGCTGTATCCATCCCTGCTGTTCATTCCCCCTGACAGATTTGGAAATCGACGTTCCCTCTGCAAAATAAAATTTTAAGCGAACCCCGTTCTGCTGAACGGGGTTTATTTTTTTGTCTTTTGCAAATACTACTAAAAAAGAAAGGAGAATTTACAATGATAGAACAGGATACAATAAGACTTCTGAGGGAATGCGATGCAGGGGTGAAAATGGGTGTATCGTCAATTGACGATGTGCTTAAATATGTGAAAGACGAAAAACTCAAAGTCATTCTTGAAGATAATAAAAAAGACCACGAAAAGCTTGACAGAGAACTGCAGGAACTTCTTGATAAATACAGAGATGAGGGAAAAGACCCCAACCCGATGGCTAAGGGTATGTCTTGGATTAAAACAAATGTGAAACTTGCATTCAACGAGTCAGACAAAACCGTTGCAGGACTTATTACAGACGGCTGCAATATGGGTGTGAAATCACTTAATGAATATCTCAATAAATATGAGGCGGCAGACGAAGTTTCAAAAGACATCTGCAAAAAACTCATTAACCTTGAAGAAGAACTGACAGTTCAGATTAGAGAGTTTCTTTAAAATGCAGAGTGCAGAATGCTGAATGCAGAAATTCAGGTCTGCGACGCAATCTGTAAATAGCCTCCCCTTGAAAATGCAAGGGGAGGTGTCACGAAGTGACGGAGGGGATTTTTCGTATAAAATACTTGTAATCATTTCTTCAATATGATAAAATATTTCTATCTTTTTTTCAGAGGTGAAAAATATGCCTAACGCTAAAC
>JAZRQI010000248.1:0-2951 GCA_045649705.1 Acutalibacteraceae bacterium | reverse complement strand
GATTTTCAATTGTGTCGCAGGAATAAGCGTCAGTGATGAAATTCACACATCTCCAGAAAGTGCCGTCAGACATAATGTGATAAGGTTTTCCGTCACGAGCGATAACTGCGTGGAGAGTTTCGCGTTGAACGTCACCGCCTGCTTCTTCGATTTTCTTTGCAAGGTGGTTGGTTACATTCACCATATTTTCCATAAGCTTTTCTGGACATTTGAAAACGTTGGTATTTATTTTCTGCGCAATAAACTGCTTGTTTTTACCGTCAATATCGAACTGCAGGGCAAATGTTGTGTTGATGTGACCTGCGGTAATATGTCTGTAACCAGTGTAAGTTCCTTCGAAATCATAAGCTTCGAGTATTTCATTAAGGTACTGTTCTGTTGTCATTTTTATATCTCCTTATGCGAAATGTTTGTTTACTATATCTTTGCAAATCCTGACAGTGTCTTTTTCCTCGAATTCAGGCGGATTGAATGTAAGTATTACGCCCTGCTCAAACCTTGCCATATCAGCGTGGAAAGGAGTCGAGGTGAAAGCATCTCTGTCAAAATACTGTTTTCTTGATTTCTCCTGGAAACCGATGAATTTGAACTGTCCCGACAGATGCTCAAAGAATTTCTGCCAACGTATTTTCTGGTAGCAGGGCAGGAAATTTCCTAATAACTGCCAACCGTAGTCGTATCTCTGATTATCTTCAATCATCGGACCCCAAAGACCTATTGATGCAATGAAGTTGATGATGAAATATGTCAGTTCATCGTCGTTTTCTGCAATTTTTTTAAGCTCATCGATGTAACAGGAGGCGTTGAAAAGTCTGTGAGTTACAAGCACCTCGTTAGTATCGTCAATAAGTTCAAGGAATGCCTTTGCTTTTTCTTCGAAAGGTTCCATTTTTCTGTCTCTGTAATGAGTTGCAATTTCACCATGAAGGGGGAAAGCCTTGTTGTCAAGAAGCTGTTTTGTTATGTTTACAAGGTCGTATTTGTATCCGTCAGAGTTACAATCAAGTTTTTCAAGAGAACGGAAGATTTTAAGTAAATCAGCGTTATCATAAAGTGACCGTACTCTGTCATAAAGCCCTGTATGTCTCAGGTTAAGGGTAGGTCTTGTGCAGATAGCAGAGCCTACAGGCACTGCACTGTGTTCTTTTGAATAGCAGGTTTTTCTGTAAAGAGAGATTCTTTCCTCTGCACCATCGTCGGTTTTGCCGTAACGGGCAATTTCATATTTTTTGTACCATTCATTAAGGTCGATTTTTCCGCTTTCCGTAAGAACATCAAAAGAAAGAGCGAAGAACATAGGATTCTGTCTTAAATTTTCAGGAAAAAGTCCCACACCTGCAAGGTTTTTATAGTTTTCACGGCATTCAAGGTAGGGGTTGTTTGCTACTTCGTCAATATCACCCTGCATGCTGTTGTGAGAGTTATTGTGCTGAGAGTTGCCGAGGACAAACTCACAACCATTAAATCCGTCAGTGATTTTATGTAAAGTTGAGTCAATGTCAAGCACAAGGGTGTTGCATCTTCTAATGCCTGAAACAAATTCTTTTCTGTATCCTTCGCTTGTGAAGACGAGAGTTGCGTTTTCGTTGAAGAAATCCGCAGCTTTGTCGAGTTCTTTTGCGGAAGATTCAATATAAGCGACTTCTTTTTTCTTTGTACCTACAGTTGAAGCGCAGAGCTGATTGCAGAGGTAATAGTCGGATGAACCGATATATTCCTGCTGGATTTCCAGATATTTGATGAAAAATCTTCTGAAATTCACAGTGTCTATTCTGAATTTGTAGGTTTTGGGGAATGCAGCCCATTTATCGTCAATTGTAATTTCTTTACCGCCGAAAAGCCTTGTTGTGATGTCAGGCACAAGTCCGGAGAATGTTGAAAGTATGGGTGTGATACCGAGTTCTTTCATTCTCTCCACAATCTTTTTACCCATATCAAGACTTCTCTCGATATGCTCAAAAGATTTGTTGGGGACATAATTGTAAAATCTGTTGGACATCTGCCATGAGTAGAAAGCGGGACCTGAAATGAATTCAAGTGCAAGTTCCTGAGGAAAGTCCATTTTCATAAGGGTGTAGAAATAAACGCCCTCGTTACCTACAAGATTCACTGCCATATTGATGCCGTTTATTGCAAGGATATCAAGAAAATATTCCCAATCTTCAAGGCTCCATTTCCAGGCGTCGTTTGAGTAAAGGGTGTAATCTCCGAAAACCCTCAGTTTCTGAGGAATATATGCAGAAAATTCTTCTGTGGGCAGAGGAGTTTTAGTGATTGCGGGTCTGTCAGCAGTACAGGGTGTGATTTTTATACCGAGATAATTTTCAAGATATTTGCCGAAAGCCTTAGCAATGCACACCTTGTCCGTGCCGAAAAGATGGATTTTACCGTCTTTTGCTTTGTAACCGTAAAAATCCTGCTCAGTTGTTTTTTCTGTGATTTCATATGTAAAATTGTCTTTGACACAGGGTGCCAGACGCTCAATAAACTTCAAAACCGATTACCTCCAAGGCATAATTATACTTATTATAACATAAACAATTAAAATTGTCATCACTTTCCGACAAAAACAAAAATAAAAAATTTGTCAAAATATTACAAAACTTATTGAAATTTATGCTTTAGTGTGTTAAAATCAACAATAATACTTGGAAAGGCAGTGTTGCAGAATGATAAAAGTTACAGTCTGGCACGAGAATTATCACGACAGAACAGACGAAGCGACAATGGCAATGTACCCCGGCGGTATGCACAATGTTATTGCTTCTTTTTTAGGAAAAAACGAGGATTTTGAAGTGAGAACTGCAACCCTTGATGAAGAAAACTGCGGTCTTCCTGATGAAATTCTTGAAGATACAGATGTTCTTCTCTGGTGGGGACATGCAAAGCACGATGATGTTCCTGATGAGTTGGCAGAAAAAGTTCATCAGAGAATTCTTCGCGGAATGGGT
>JAZRQI010000247.1:0-2049 GCA_045649705.1 Acutalibacteraceae bacterium | reverse complement strand
GAAGTTTTTCGTGAGAATTCATTTCCATCAATATTTTGCCCGAAGTTACATCCATTAAAATTGCAGATTTTGCTTTTATTTCAACAGGATAGTTCTTTTCAGTGGCAAAAGCAACAGTGGAAAATGTAAAAATTGTAACAAAAACAAAAGATAATACACGTATAAACTTTTTCATCATAAAATCCCCTTTCACACAACAATTTATGTAAGAATTTTCCTGTTCATTACTCACATATAATTCTTTCTTAATAAAATTTAATTTTATAATATTGCAATTTACTCCTTTTATGTTATAATTCTAATGTAATATATAAATTAAGGAGATGTTTAAAATGACAAAGATGAAAAAAGTTCTTTCTGTTATCCTTGCAGTTATGATGACTCTTTCAATGTTTTCAGTTGCTGTAAGTGCCGAGGACGCAGAATCAGTAGTATGCGAACACACATACGGCAAATGGATTATCAGCCAGGATGAAACATGTACAGAAGACGGTATCAAATACAGAGAATGTACAAAATGCGACTCATCTGTAAAAGGTCACATCGAAACAGGTTTTGTAAAGGCAACAGGTCACGAGTTTGGTGAAGGTGTTGTTACTGCTCCCACTTGTGCAAACAAAGGTTATACAACCTACACCTGCACGAAATGCGGTGACACAGAAAAGAAAGATGAAACAACTGCCCTTGACCACACATGGGGCGACTGGGCACAGACACTTGCACCTACCTGTATTGCTGAAGGTACTGAAGCAAAAGCTTGTTCAGTATGTGGCGGTACAGAAGAAAAAGCAATCCCTGCACTCGGCCACGACTATGTCGCAACAGTAGTTGAGCCCGACTATGAAAACGACGGCTACACTGTTTATGATTGCTCACGCTGTGATGCAAATTACAAAGAAACAGACGAAGGCAGTAAACTTAAGGGCAGAGTTCTCAGCGTTGAACTTGGTGAAAAAATCGTTCTCAAATACGGTGAAATCGGCGAAGTTAAGCCTGTTGTTGAAATCGGCGGAACAGTTGAATATACATACGAATTCAAATCAGGCGCTGAAAACGTTGCAACAGTTGACAAAGACGGCAACATCACAGGTATGGGTATGGGCAAAACAGTTATCACCTGCACAGTAACAGACCAGTACGGCAACGTTGTTACAGACACAGTTGATGTTCAGGTTAAATTCTCACTGGGTAACTGGTTCCAGATTCTCCGTGAGTTACTTAAAGCAGCAATCGAATACGTTATCGGCGGTCTCGATTTCGGTCCTATCAAAGACCTTATCGGCGGAAACAAATAATCCTTATAAAACTTAATGCACCTGATGAAAACATCAGGTGCATTTTTTATTTCTTTCGATATCTGTACATTGCTATGAGTGAAGATATAATGCCTGCTATCTGTGCGAAAATTGCAGTTGAACCGATAACCAGGTGGTATACTGTCCAGCAGGACATATTGGCAAGAAGAAAAAGTCTTATGTTCTGTTCTTTTTTCTGGAACATTGCTACCATATAGAGAATTGCAGCTGCTATTGAAAGAATGTCAATAGGTGCATTGTATCCCAGAAGTCCTCCGCCTACATAAAGAACAACGAAGAATATCTTTTCAGGCAGCTTTGCCTCTGTACCTTTCTTATCGTGCCATAAGGAAAACAGCAACTGGACTACTGCCACTGCACATATTATAACACCTGAGCTCCACCGATCCACAAGCAGAATGTTAAGTGACGAAAGGATGTTCACCGCAATTGACAGAATGAACATATGCTTTTTATCTTTTAACTGCAGGTTGACAACTGCACCCACAGTAACTAATATTCCCAAAAATTGTCCGATATAATACGCCATAACTTCACCTTTCAAAATTTAATCGGGCTATATTATAACACACAATAACAAAAAAAGCCATCTTTTTCAGATGGCTTTTTAAAATTAAATGTTTATATAATCAAGAAGCATTATTGCCGCTTCGCCTCTTGTCACTGACTGTGTGGGCAGAAACAGAGCGTGTTCAACAAAGAAGAATATTGCCTTAATTACTGTTGCAAGGTT
>JAZRQI010000246.1:0-5164 GCA_045649705.1 Acutalibacteraceae bacterium | reverse complement strand
TTGTTACAATTTTTACATTTTCCACTGTTGCTTTTGCCACTGAAAAGAACTATCCTGTTGAAATAAAAGCAAAATCTGCAATTTTAATGGATGTAACTTCGGGCAAAATATTGATGGAAATGAATTCTCACGAAAAACTTCCTCCGGCATCAGTGACTAAAATTATGCCCTTGTTACTTTTTACGGAAGCCATTGCGGATGATAAAATAGCACTCAGCGATAAAGTGAGAACCTCGGCACATTCGGCAGGAAAGGGCGGTTCGCAGATATGGCTTAAAGAGGGGGAAGAAATGACTGTTGACGAGCTGATGAAAGCCGTTGCAGTGTCAAGTGCAAACGATGCCTGTTGCTCGCTTGGTGAATACATTGCAGGGAGTGAAAAGGCTTTTATCCAGCTTATGAACAACAGAGCAAAGGAATTGGGTATGAACGACACAACCTTTGTTAATTGCAGCGGTCTTGACGATACGGACACAAACTATACCTCTGCCCACGATATAGCAGTGATGTCAAGGGAACTGATGAAATATAAGGAAATAATCACAAGATACACAACAATATGGATGGATTCACTCCGTGACGGCAAAACTGAACTTGTAAATACAAATAAGCTTGTAAGGTTTTATGCGGGTACAACGGGTCTTAAAACAGGCACAACTTCAAAAGCGGGATGCTGCCTGAGTGCTACTGCGGAAAGAGACGGTCTTCACCTTGTGGCGGTTGTAATGGGAAGTGACAACAGCTCTGACCGATTTGAAACTGCAAAGGCTTTACTTGACTGGGGATTTTCAAATTATGAAAGTATTACCCCTGAAATCGACAAAAAACTTGTCACCGACGTTCTTGTCATAAAAGGCGAACAGGACAAAATCACTCCTGATATACCCGAAACTGAGCCGATTCTGGTAAAAAAAGGCAGAGCAGGGGATATCAAACAAACGGTAACTCTGTCACTTGCAGTCAATGCTCCTGTGGAAAAAGGGCAGACTCTTGGAAAGGTTGAATTTTCTCTTGACGGAGAAAAATTGGCAGAGTATAATCTGTTATCATCGGTAAATGTTGATACTCTGAAATTGCCTCTTGCCTTTAAAAGGCTCCTTATGAGGTTAATTTAAGAAATTTTTGTGAAAAATCTCAAAAATCTATTGCAAATTTATGTGATTTATTGTACAATTGAAATGTAAAAACTAAGGAGCGAAGCAAATGAACTTGAAATTTAACAGTAAATACGCTGAGAGTTTTATCGAAAAAGCAGAACTCGAAGCAATCCGTGCAGAAGTAGAATCAGCACATAACGAACTTCACAGTGCTACCGGTAAGGGTAGTGATTTCCTCGGTTGGGTTGATTTACCCGTAAATTATGACAAAGAGGAATTTGAAGAAATCAAAAAATCAGCCGAAAAAATCAAAAAAGATTCAGACGTTCTCGTTGTAATCGGTATCGGCGGCTCATACCTGGGTGCAAGAGCTGCAATTGAATATTGCAAGAGTGCAAACTACAATCTTCTGGCAAAAGACACACCTCAGATTCTTTTCTCAGGTAACTCAATCAGCCCCACAGCACTTAATGAAATCATCGCACTCTGCGAAGGTAAGGATTTCTCAGTCAACGTAATTTCAAAATCAGGTACAACAACTGAACCCGCAATTGCTTTCCGTGTGTTCAAGAAGCTTCTTGAAGACAAATACGGCAAGGAAGAAGCAAAGGGCAGAATTTACGTTACAACAGATAAAGCTAAAGGTACTCTCAAAGGTCTTGCAGACAGAGAGGGTTACAAAACTTTCGTTATTCCCGATGACGTAGGCGGAAGATATTCAGTTCTCACAGCAGTTGGTCTTCTTCCCATTGCAGCAGCAGGTATTGACATCGACCTTCTGATGAAGGGTGCTCAGGATGCACGAGAAGCATTTATGAACACAGATATTGATGAAAATGCTTGTTACAGATACGCTGCAATCAGAAACCTTCTTTACAGAAAAGGTAAGAAAACTGAAATGTATGTCAGCTACGAACCTTCATTCGCAATGATGAACGAATGGCTCAAACAGCTTTACGGTGAGAGCGAAGGTAAAGAAAACAAAGGTATTTTCCCTGCATCAGTAGTATTCTCAACTGACCTCCATTCAATGGGACAGTACATCCAGGAGGGTGAAAGACACCTTATGGAAACTGTAATCACATTTGAGAAACCTCAGCAGGAATATATAATCGGCACTGACCCCGAAAACCTTGACGGACTTAATTTCCTCGCAGGAAAAGGAATGTCATTTGTCAACAGAAAAGCATTTGAAGGCACACTTCTTGCTCACACTGACGGTCAGGTTCCCAACAACATCATTTCACTTGAAGAAATGAACGAGTATTCTCTCGGTGAACTTATTTACTTCTTTGAAAAGGCTTGTGCTATCAGCGGTTACATTCTCGGTGTTAACCCCTTTGATCAGCCCGGTGTTGAAAGCTACAAGAAGAATATGTTCGCACTTCTGGGTAAACCCGGATATGAAGAGATGAAAAAAGAGCTTGAAGACAGGCTCGGAAATAATATCAAGTAAAAGGTCATAAGACCTTTACATAAAGTTAAAAGGAGTTGTTTTTTATGGTAACATTGATAATCGGACACAAAGGATCAGGCAAAACAAAGAAATTGATTCAGGCTGTTAACGATGCTATCGAGAAATCAAATGGTAATGTTATTTGCGTTGAACAGGGCACACAGCTCAGAACAGAAGTTAACTATCGTGCACGTCTTGTATCAGCAAATGAATATTCAATAAAAGGTTATGATGCATTCTACGGTTTCCTCAGCGGAATCTGCGCAGGTGACCACGATATTACAGACATCCTTGTTGATGCAACTCTCCGCATCGGTACTCGTGACTATGCAGAACTTGCTTGCTTCCTTAAAAAGGTTGAAGAACTTTCAGCACTTACAAGCAACAACTTTGTTTTCACAGTATCTGCTGATAAGGAAGAACTTCCCGCAGAGATTTTTGACTTCTGCCAGGAAGCATAAAATTACCTGATTTTAAACAATTTGCCCACTGTATCACAAGTACGGTGGGCATTTTTGGAGAATATTGAAAAAGTTAAAAAACTGCTTGACAAAAAGTGTCTCTGAGTATATAATATTTAAGCGTGTAACTGAGGTGAATTATGTTTATTGAGTTAGAGCCCATTTTTAATAATGTAGGCGAACAAAAGGATTTCAATTTTAACATCGACCTTTCAAGTGAGGAAGTTGACGGAATTTTTCCATTCAAAACACCTGTTATGGTAGCGGGTGTCGTTAAAAATTCATCAGGCATCGTCACTTTGGAATATGGTGTGAATCTCCGTTATGAGGGTTATTGTGACCGTTGTGCGGAAGAGGTTGTTAAAGAGTTGAAATATGACTTTGACCATACACTGGTTTTGTCACTCAATAACGAGGAAAATGATGACTTGATGCTCATTGAGGACTTGCACTTCGAGCTTGACCCATTGGCAATTGAGGATATTTTTCTTTCGCTACCAACGAAAATTCTCTGCAGTGAAAATTGCGCCGGTCTTTGCACAAAATGCGGCAAAAACTTAAACCACGGCGCTTGCGATTGCGAAAAAGAAATTGACCCCAGATTGGCGATTCTTCAGCAGTTGCTTGAAAATAATGAGTAAATAATTTATTGAATTTTTATAAGGAGGAACTTAAAAATGGCAGTACCTAAGAGAAGAGTTTCAAAAGCAAGAAGAGATAAAAGACGTTCAAACGTATGGAAGATGAAAGCTCCCGAGCTCATCAAGTGCCCTTCATGCGGCGAATACACAAGACCCCACAGAGTTTGCACAGCTTGCGGTAAATACAAGGGTGTTGAAGTTGTTAAAGTTGAGGACTAATCCTCTTATAAGCTAAAACTTGGGTAGAGAGGAAAAATCTCTACCCTTTTATTTTTATTTGAAAGGAGGATACCGATTTGTCAGCCGAAATTATTGATGTTGTTAAAAAATCCCCATCATATAAGAAAAGAATCAAAAAAGGCTGGGTGCTTGAAGAAATCAATTCCCACCCCATAAACGATATCCTCGACTATAATTTTTACGCAAATGAATCAAAGACAGTTCTTACCCTGAAAAAACCGAACGGCAAAACAGTTACAAAGAAAATCAGGAAAGAGGAAAACGAGGATTTAGGTCTTGTTTTCAACACTTACCTTATGGATAAGCAGAAAACCTGTAGAAATAAGTGCATTTTCTGCTTTATTGACCAGTTGCCTGAGGGAATGAGAGAAAGTCTTTATTTCAAGGATGACGACTCCCGTATGTCCTTCCTTTTCGGGAATTACATCACCCTTACAAACCTGACAGACCGTGATGTTGAGCGTATTATTGAAATGCACATCAACCCTGTGAATGTTTCTGTTCATACAATGAATCCTGAGCTTCGTGTGAAGATGATGAAGAATCCGAAAGCAGGGGAAGTTCTGAAATATATCGACATTTTAGCCTCTCACGGAACTCATTTAAACACTCAGCTTGTTCTGTGTCCCGGTATAAATGACGGTGACGAACTTCGTTTCAGTATTGAAAAACTGGCATCCCTTTATCCTGCTGTTCAGTCAATTGCGGCAGTGCCTGTTGGTATTACAAAATTCAGGGAAAATCTTCCCGAACTCAGCACCTATACCTCCGAACAGGCAAGGGAAGTTGTTGAAATAATCGAAAAATATCAGAAAGAATTCATTGAAAAATTCGGCACACGTCTTGTCTATGCCTCAGATGAATTCTATCTCAAAGCAGGTCTCCCGTTACCATCAAACGAGGAGTATGAGGACTATCCGCAGATAGAAAACGGTGTAGGTCTGTGGACAGACCTTGAACACACATTCAGAACTGCTCTCGGCGATGACGATGGCAAGTCTGACGGAAAGAAAAGACTTATCGCAACAGGTGAGGCGGCATATCCTCTGATGTGTAAAATTTCAGAGTTGTTCAAAGAAAAGTATAACGCGGAAGTACCCGTTGTTAAAATAGAACACGACTTTTTCGGTCACACAATAACAGTCAGCGGACTTGTGACGGGAAAAGATTTAACATCCCAATTAAAGGGAAAATATGAAATTGACGAGTTGCTGATTTCCTCTTCAATGCTCAGAAGCGAGGGAGATATGTTCCTTGACAGTATGACTC
>JAZRQI010000245.1:0-16205 GCA_045649705.1 Acutalibacteraceae bacterium | reverse complement strand
CGGAAATATTACTTTTACCTGAACCGTTAGGGCCTACAACGCCGGTAATTCCCTTTTCAAGTTTTAAAACTGTTTTGTCGGGGAATGATTTAAACCCCTGCATTTCAAGCGATTTTAAAAACATAAATTCACTTCCTTAGGACAGGGCTGACAAACCCTGACCATATATTTTTTTAAACTTTCATCCTCTTCAAAACGTACCGAAAAACCTTGGCTTTCAATACATTCTCTGTTTGACTTTTTCTGTCCTGTAGCCTGTGACAAAGCACCTTTCGGCACTTTAATCACTACGTCGCCTTTCGGCATATTTTCAAGTTGTGACTTAATCTTTTTCAGATAAATTCTGCTTTCGCAAAGTTCTTTGAATGCGGGATGATAGGCACCTGCCACATATCCCTCTTCCACATTGCCTCCCGAATGAAGACCTGTTCTGATAACCCTTATATTGTTTTCTTCAAACATCAGAAGAAGTTCTGACACAAGATTCACTGTTTCATCAAGTGACATAACTTCATACTCACCTGACTTGTACTTCTTTTCAAGCAATGTATCTTCAAGAACAACTGTAGGATAAATCCTGACTGTATCGGGTTTGAGTGCGATTATTTTTTCCGCAGTTTCAATGTCTGTTTCATAATCACTGCCCCAGAGTCCCGTCATCATCTGCAGACCTGCTTCAAAGCCGTATTTTCTGAGAATCCTTACAGCATTTTCTACGTCACCTGATGTATGACCTCTGAGATTTTTCGTGAGAACTTCGTCAGACATGCTCTGACATCCCAGTTCAACACTTGTAACGCCGTACTCTTTCAGAACCGCACACACTTCATCGTCAATACAATCGGGACGAGTTGAAATTCTGATACCTTTGAAAAATCCTTCTTTCACAAAAGGGTAAGCACTTTTCAAAAGCTTCAACATATATTCCCGTTCTATTGCCGTAAAGCTTCCGCCGAAAAAGGCAATTTCGCCCTCACTTGACGGTGCAGTTCTTTTTGCAATCTCGCAGGCAGACACCACATCTTCCTCTGTGGGAAGGTGGCTTTTGCCTGAAATACTTTTCTGATTACAGAAAGAGCAGTTGTTGGGGCAGCCCTCATGTGGGACAAAGATACTTACATTATACTTTTTCAAAGTCCCATCAGAGCAAGGGCTTCCCTTGCTGCCTCCTGTTCGGCATTTTTCTTGGATTTTCCTTTTCCTTTGCCGATTACGTTACTGTTGAGATGCACCTCAACTTCAAAGCTTTTATTGTGGTCAGGACCGCTTTCACCTACAAGAACATACTCAAGTGTTTCTTCAGGATTTTTCTGAATAACTTCCTGAAGTTTTGTCTTGTAGTCTTTGAAATCGCCCTGTGTTTTTGCGTGTTTTTCAACAAATCTGAGAACAAATTTCTTTGCCTCATCTATTCCGCCGTCAAGATAAATTGCGGCAATGACTGCCTCAAAAGCATCTGAGTTTATAGATGCTCTGTCTCTGCCGCCTGTGTTTTCTTCGCCTTTTCCAAGGTAAATAAACTTGAAAAGTTCAATCTCTTTTGAAAATTCAAAAAGAGCCTTTTCACACACTGTAGCGGCACGGAGTCTCGTCAGTTCACCCTCAGGGAGTGACGAATTTTTATAGTAATATTCAGCAGTGATAAATCCCAGAACACTGTCACCTAAAAACTCAAGTCTTTCATTGCTGTCTTTGGGTGAGTGTTTTTCATTAGCGTATGATGAATGTGACAACGCCCTTTCAAGCAAGGATTTATCTCTGAAAGTATAACCAATCAGTTTTTCAAATTCCTGCATAATTTATTCCTCGTCTTTAGCTGTCTCGGTCAGCTTTGCAATCTGACCGCATACATCGGCTTTATAGCATTCAATCGCCTGACGTACTGCATTGAAAATTGCTCTTTCATCAGATGAGCCGTGAGCCTTGATAACAGGTTTTCTTACACCGAGAAGAGGTGCACCGCCGAACTCTTTGTAGTCCATACTGTCTTTAAGCTCTTTGATTCCGTCTTTAACAAGAAGAGCACCGATTTTTGAAACAATATTTCTTGTGAAAACGCCTTTGACTTTCTTCATCAATGCACTTGCAACACCCTCGTACATTTTAAGTATTGTATTACCTGTAAAGCCGTTGCAGACAACGCAGTTAGCCTTACCGAAAGGAATGTCACGGGGTTCTATGTTGCCGATGAAGTTAAGTTCTTTCATTTCTGACAATGCCTTATATGTTTCCTGAAGAACTTCGGGACCCTTTGTAGGCTCTGCACCGATATTTGCAAGAGCAATTGTGGGGTTTTTGAAGCCGATTATGTTTTTCATATATATTTCTGACATCTGTGCAAACTGAATAAGATTTTCCTTGTGACATTCAATGTTAGCACCGATATCCATTACCATAAAGGGTTCTGTATATGAGGGCATAATGCTTGCAATTGCAGGACGTTTGATACCCTTGATTCTTTTTACGATAAATGTAGCACCCATAACAACGGCACCTGTTGACCCTGCACTGACAAAAGCATCACCTTTGCCATCAGCCAGAGCTGTAAAAGCCACACCCATTGAAGAATTCTTCTTCTCTCTGAGAATACATTTAGGGTCATCGCACATAGAAATTTCGCTTTCTGCTTCGAGAATTTCCATACCATCAAGACTGATGTTGTTATCTTCAGCGCATTTTCTGATAGTTTCCCCTTTACCTGCAAGGAGAATCTGAACCTTGAATTTATCAGCTGCTTTTCTTGCACCTTTGAGAATTTCAAGAGGAGCATTATCTCCGCCCATTGCATCAACTATAACTTTCATTTTCTTTCAACCCTTTCATTCGTATTCCTTAAGACCGCGTTCAGCCAACATTTCGTATCTTAATTTCTTGTCTCTGATTTTTTCATCAAGCGGTGGCAAAGCACCAAAATTTGCACCCATAGGCTGAAAATTTTCAACCTCTTCGTTTGAAATATACCTTGCCAATGCACCAATCATAGTAAGTACTGAGGGAACAAATTCATCTTCACCGAGAATTTTATTTGCTGCATTTATACCGGCTAAAATACCTGATGATGCTGATTCCATATACCCCTCAACACCTGTAATCTGCCCTGCGAAGAAAAGACCCTGTCTTTCTCTCATTTCATAAGTGGATTTCAGGAGTTTCGGTGAATTTATAAAGGTGTTCCTGTGCATTACACCGTATCTTAAAAATTCAGCATTTTTAAGTGCGGGAATCATAGAGAAAACTCTCTTCTGTTCACCGAACTTCAGATTTGTCTGGAAACCTACAAGGTTATAAGCACTGCCGGGAAGGTTTTCTTTTCTCAACTGAAGTACTGCCCAGGGTCTGTGACCTGTACGGGGGTCTCTGAGACCTACAGGCTTCAGAGGTCCGAAACGCATTGTGTCTGCACCGCGGGATGCCATAATCTCGATAGGCATACAGCCCTCATACACATTCTTCTTTTTCTCAAATGTGTGAAGTTCTGCGCGTTCAGCATTCACAAGTTCGTTGTAGAAAGCCTCATATTCTTCCTTGTTCATAGGACAATTGATATAGTCCGATTCGTCACCTCTGTCATATCTTGACTGACAAAAAGCCGAGTCCATATCAATACTGTCACCGCTGACAATTGGTGCTGCCGCATCGAAGAAACTGAGAAAACCTCCGCAAAGCTTTTCTATTTCCTTTGCCAGATTTTCACTGACCAGAGGACCTGCCGCAATGATAACGATATCATTTTCGGGAATCTCAGTCACTTCTCCGTGAATTACCTCTATATATTTATTCTGTTTTATTTTTTCGGTAACAAGGGACGAAAACTTGTCTCTGTCAACTGCAAGTGCACCGCCTGCAGGAACTGCACTTTCCAGGGCACATTCCACAGTGAGAGAACCAAGTCTTTTCATTTCTTCTTTCAGCATTCCTGCTGCTGAGCCTGTGCGCAGTGCTTTGAGAGAATTTGAGCAGACAAGTTCTGCAAAGTTCTCTGATTTATGGGCAGGAGAAAATTTAACAGGTTTCATTTCAACAAGTGAAACCTCAATTCTCCTTTTTGCTAACTGCCACGCAGCCTCAACACCTGCAAGACCTGCACCGATTATTACAGGTTTATTCTTCGGGATTATCATTTTTCTTCTTCCTTGAAGCTTTTATTTCATAGTCACAGTTTTCGGCAAGACAATGTTTTACCGAACCTGCAGTTTTAAAGAGTGATTTACCACAATTGGGACATTTTTCATCTGTGGGTTTATCCCAGGTTACAAAATCGCATGTAGGCCAGTTTGAACAGCCGTAGAATACTCTGCCTTTCTTTGAGCGTCTTTCCACAACTTCACCGCCGCATTTTGGACAGGTTGCATTTGTTTTTGTAACAAAGGGTTTTGTATTTTTACAGTCAGGATATCCGGGACAAGCAAGGAACTTGCCGAAACGTCCTGTTTTGACAACCATCATCTTACCGCATTTTTCACAGGGAATGTCGGTAATATCTTCTTCAAGTTTAATCTTCACACCCTGCATATCTGCTTTTGCTTTTGTAAGTGTGGAATCAAAATCGTCATAGAACGCGTGGAGCATTGCGATGTAATCTTCATCGCCTCTGTCAACTGCATCAAGACTGTCTTCCATCTGAGCCGTATATTTTACATTTACAATCTTGGGGAAGTGTTCCTTGAGAAGCTTTGTTGTAGCCTCACCAAGCTCTGTAGGTGCAAGAATCTTGCTCTGGCGTTTTACATATTCACGTTTAACAATTGTTGTTACGATTGTGGCATAAGTGCTGGGACGTCCCACACCGTTTTCTTCAAGAGCCTTGATAAGTGTTGCCTCGGAATATCTTGCAGGAGGCTGTGTGAAATGCTGGTTACCTGCAAGTTCTTTGAGTTTTACGTTATCTCCCTCTTTAAGCTCGGGAAGCTGAGATGCTTTCTTTTCGTCATCTGTTTTTTCTTCGTAAAGTGCTGTGAAACCGTCAAATTTAACGCTGTAGCCTGATGCTGTAAACACACAGTATTCGTTGTCTTTTCCGCTGTCAGCTTTGATTTCCACTTTCATTGTGTTGAGAACAGATGACGCCATCATAGATGCGATGAATCTCTGCCAGATGAGTGTGTAGATTTTATACTGGTCTGTTGTCAGACTTGATTTTACCTGTTCGGGAGTAAGTGTGGGAACTGTGGGACGGATTGCTTCGTGACCGTCCTGAGCAGAGTTTCTTGATTTGAAATAACGGGGTTTTTCGGGAAGATAATTTTCACCGTAGTGAGAACGGATAAATCCGTCTGCTGCTGCCCTTGCTTCTTCTGAAATTCTCAGTGAGTCAGTTCTCATATAGGTTATAAGACCCATTGAGCCCTGGCCCTGAATTTCAACGCCTTCATAAAGTTCCTGAGCAATTCTCATTGTTCTCTGAGCCTGGAAGCCCAGTCTACGGGATGCTTCCTGCTGAAGAGTTGAAGTGATAAAGGGAGGTACGGGATTCTTCTTCTTTGTACCTTTTTTCACACTTGCAATCGTGTATTTTGCACCGTCAAGACGTGCAAGATATTTATCTGCCTGTTCTTTTGAGTTTATTTCAACCTTGCCTGTTTCATCGCCGTAGAATGATGCAGGGAAAACTTTTCTTGAAGCTGATGTGAATTTGGCATCAAGTGTCCAGTATTCTTCAGGAACAAACTTTCTGATTTCTTCTTCCCTGTCAACAATAAGTCTTACTGCCACACTCTGAACACGACCTGCTGAAAGGCCTCTGCGGATTTTCTGAGAAACAAAGGGACTGAGCTTATAGCCCACAAGTCTGTCAAGAATTCTTCTTGCCTGCTGTGCGTTTACAAAATCCATATCAACTTTTCTCGGATTCTGCATACCTGCCTGAACACCTGTTTTTGTGATTTCATTGAAAGTTACACGGTTTTCCTCATTAAGGTCAAGACCGAGAACTGTTGCAAGGTGCCATGAAATTGCTTCTCCCTCACGGTCGGGGTCGGCTGCGAGAATAACGCCGTCGCTTTTTGCAGCCTGAGCTTTCAGGTCTTTTACAAGCTGTTCTTTACCTTTGATTATTGCATATTTCGGAGCAAAATCGTTTTTAACATCAACACAGAGTCTTGCTGCAGGCAAATCTCTTACGTGGCCCATTGAAGCCATAACTTCATAGCCGCTGCCAAGATATTTTTTTATATTTTTCGCCTTTGCAGGTGACTCAACGATTACAAGTTTGGACATATTTTTTCTCCTTATTTTCTTCTGTATTTTTTGCCGTTATCGGAAAGTACCATGTTATCCATTTCGAGTTTTGTAAGACTCACCATAATCTTTCCGGGTGTCAGCGGATTAAGTTTTCTGATTATATCATCAATGTGCATGGGTTCGAAAGACAGAACGTCATACACAGTTTTTTCATTTCCGGTAAGTTCAATTGCTTTTCTGTCGTTTTCTTCTTCCTCAATTTTTCTCGTTTCAATAACCTCTGCCATTGCAGATTCGGGAATATTCTGAGGAGTATAAACTGCAGTAACACCGTAAGTGACCTTTGAAAAGTCCATAGGTTTATGGTTTTCATAAAGAGGCTTCCTGTCTATGTTTTCATAGTTTATGAGTTCAGGATGTACAAATTCAAAAACCGAAAGCACATCTGCACAGGAAAACACGGGAGTAGCACCTCGTCTTATCAATTCAATTGTCCCTGAATGGAGAGAATTTATTGCATCCCCGGGGACTGCAAAAAGCTCTCTGCCCTGTTCAACTGCCATTTCTGCAGTTATAAGCGAACCGCTGCCCATTGCACCTTCAACTACTACCACGCCGTAGCTGAGCGCAGAAATAATTCTGTTTCTCACAGGGAAATTTCTGCCGATTGCAGGCGTACGGGGAGGATATTCCGTCACCACAAGACCTTTTTGTGCGATGTCTGCTTTGATATTCGCAACTGCATCGCGGTATTTTGCAAGGAACCCGCAACCGAGAACCGCAACTGTTATACCGTCTTCACTGAGTGCACCGATGTGTGATGCACCGTCAATACCCAAAGCTCCGCCGCTTACCACAACTGCACCTGAACGAACAAGGGAAGATGCAAGTCTTCCTGCAACATTCAGTCCTGTCTGTGAGGCTTTTCTCGTACCAACAAGGGCTATAGTCATTTTATTTTTAAGAACTTCCGGGTCACCGTAGTAATAAAGAACAAGCGGGAAATTTCTCAGGTCAATAAGCTTTTTAGGATATCTTGCATCATCAGGCGTTAAAATCCTGCATCTGCATTCCTTACAACTTTCAATTATATCGTCAACCACATCGAGTGGTGTTGTTTTCAGTTTTTCAAGCTGATTTTTGGTAAACACTCCTGAAAGTGCTCTTTCCACAGGAGTTGCCGTGAAAATATTCTTTGCATTGCCGAAGTGACCGATTATTTCGTCAACATTCACTCCGTATCCCAGAGCCTGTTGTAGCCACACCCAATAAACTTTGTCGTTCATTTCAGTACCTCCCACATTGCAATGCAGGCAGCCATTGAGGCATTCAGAGACTCTGCCCTGCCCTGCATGGGGATAGTCACTCTCATATCAGAGTTACGGGAAGTTTCTTCACAGATTCCGTTGCCCTCGTTGCCGATAATGAGGAAAACCCCTCCTGTGAAATCCACCTTGTTGATTTTATCTGCCGATTCATCAACAACCGTTGCTACTGTTTTTATATTATTCTCCTTCGCAAATGAGAACATATCTTCAATATTCCCCGTTCTTACAAAGGGAAGTCTGAAAAGTGAACCCATTGCCGAGCGTTGTGCCTTAGGATTGAAAACATCACAGCAGGAAACAAGCACCGCACCGTCAATGCCGAGAGCCTCCGCAGTTCTTGCAATTGCGCCAAGATTAGATGGGTCTTGAATGTTTTCAAGCACAACGTATTTTCCGTCAGGTCTCAAGTGTGAAAAACCAGTTTCGTTTTTCGTGTTTTCACAACGTGCAAAAACACCCTGTGAAGATTCCGTATCCTGAATTTTCTTTGCAACCTCATCGGAAATCTCATAACTTACTTCTGCGTGAGATATGATTTTTTCCACATCTTCTGTGTATTTATTGTATGCATCATCAGTAAAGAAAAGCTCTTTTATGTGAACTCCGCTAAGAACCGCATCTCTGCAAAGACGTGCCCCCTCAACGGCAAATTCACCCGTTTTCTTTCTTTCCTTTGAAGAAGAAACGAGTTTTGCGAAGTGTTTAATTTTAGCATTCTGAACCGAAATTATCTTTTCCGTAAGCCCGTCCTCCTTAAAATTTTAATAGGCACACTTTTCCACTATATAATAGTATACGTTACATTATACCAAACTTTTTTTCAATTAACAATATGATTTTCAAAAAAAAATTACGCTCACAGTTTCCTGTGAGCGTAGATGTAACTTATTTAAGTGCAGCTTTAGCTTTTTCTGTAAGAGCTGTGAATGCTGCGGGATCAGCGATAGCGATTTCTGAAAGCATTTTTCTGTTAAGGTTGATGTCTGCTTTCTTGAGACCGTTCATGAATGATGAATAGTTCATACCGTTCATTTTGCAAGCTGCTGAAATTCTTGTAATCCAGAGACGACGGAAATCACGTTTCTTCTGTTTACGGCCGATGTAAGCATACTGGCCTGATTTCATAACTGCCTGTTTAGCTGTTTTGAAAAGTTTGCTCTTTGAGCCATAGTAACCTTTAGCTGCTTTGAGAACTTTATTTCTTCTTTTACGAGTCATTGTAGCGCCTTTAATACGTGCCATAGTCTATAACCTCCTGTTTCTGCGATATTATTTGTAGGGAATAAGTTTCTTGATCTGCTTAACGTTTGTTGCATCAGCAACAGTTGTTTTACGAAGATTTCTCTTACGTTTTGTTGATTTCTTGTTAAGGATGTGTGACTTATAGGCATGGCCACGGATAGGCTTGCCGTTTTTTGAGAGTTTGAAACGTTTCTTTGCACCGCTGTGTGTCTTAATTTTAGGCATTTTTATTTCCTCCTTAATAATTACTTACCAGATTTAGGTGCGAGGAACATAAGCATTGAACGTCCCTCAACCTTAGCGGGTTTTTCGATATTTGCCTGTTCACTGAGAGCTTCGGCAAATCTCTGCATAGGTACAAGTCCCAATTCTGTGTGAGCCATTTCTCTGCCTCTGAAACGGATTGAAACTTTAACCTTGTTTCCTGAAGCCAGGAATTTTTTTGCGTGATTAACTTTAGTTTCAAAGTCGTGCGTGTCAATGTTCAGCGAGAGACGAACTTCTTTGATTTCGATAACACGCTGGTTTTTCTTTGCTTCTTTTTCACGCTTAGCCTGTTCAAAACGGTATTTACCGTAGTTGATGATTTTACATACAGGGGGCTGAGCCTGAGGAGCAATCTTGACCAAGTCAAGGTCTCTTTCTTCGGCAATTTTCAGAGCCTCTGCTGCTGACATAATGCCAAGCTGTTCACCGTCGTCAGTAATTACTCTGACTTCTTTGTCACGGATTTCTTCATTGATTTGCAGTTCTTTTGTACTAATGTTAAAGCACCTCCAAAAAAAAATCGCGGCACGAAAATTCGCCCGCAACACGCAAAACGGCACAACTGCACCGCATTAAAAACGTATTGACCTTCGTACGGAATCTGTGTTCCCGCAGGTGAGAGCGATTTCGCTTCTGCTTCAATGTGCTGATATGATACCACATTGTCACTTATTTGTCAATAGTTTTTTGCATTTTTTCAAAAATACTCTTGCACATCAAAAAACAGTGTGATAATATTACATTAACATTATAAGAGAGGTGTTAAAATATGTCAAGTAAACAGAGCAAAATTCAGAACATTCTGACAGTTTTAATCGGCGCACTGCTTATGGGTTTCCTCTGGAGGATCCGCGGCACAAACGGTTGGGGTTCATCATGGGGACTTCTTAATGCAGGTGCAATCTTTATGCTTTTCGCAATAACGGTTATCGGTCCGAGAAAGAAACTGAACCTTGGCTGGGTTGGTGTATCTTCACTGATGTTTATGCTTACCGTTCCAACATGGGGCACATTCCTTGACCAGATTACAGGTATCATTTCCTCGGATGTTACAGACGAATTAGGCAATGTCATTTCAGGTTCAAGATATATTCCCGTCGCATCAGGTGTGGGAATTATGCTTATCCTCGGCTTTGGTCTTGCCACACTCTGGGGCATTATGCTTGGCAGAGCTTTAAGCGACAAGCAGTGGAAAATCAAAGATTTCGTACTTATCCTTGCTGTTTTCTTTGTTTCTATGTACGTTTCCCGTGCAACTCTTGCACACACTCTTGCCGAACTCATTCAGCCTCAGGCTCTTGACCTTTTCAAAGAAGGTTTGTTCGCACAGGGTATTGTTACTGAAGATTCATTCCAAAGCATCTACAAAGTATATATGGAACACTTTGACGATATGTCCTGGGCAAAGAAAATTATGGGCGGCAGAAACTATTTCGCGCTTGTTGAAACAATTTCAATCGCACTCGGCGGTATTTTCTCAATGATTACAACAAGATTCATCATCAAAGATAAACTTGCTGCAGATATGGGACTTATCACATCCTGTGCATTCGCATTCGCAATCACACTTGCAGACATTTTCTTCTATTTCGGAGACGGCGGTTATCACGGCACACAGGGACTTACAGTTCCCTCAAACCTTGCTCCCTGGTCATGCTGGGAATACTTCACAGGCTTCTTTGCAGGTGCAATTATCACAATCGCTATGCTCTGCTACAGAAACAAAAAAGCCGATGTTCCCGAAATCGCATTCTCAGGTGTACCCGCAAAAATTGCAGATGTGCTTACTTTCCTCGTAGGTTTCGTTGTAGTTTTCGGCATCAACATTGTCCGTCCTATTCTTGACAGATTCGAAGATTCCGATTACCTCATCCCTGCAGTTGCAATTGCATTTATCGGTGCAGTTGTGATTATAGTTCTTGCAGTAAAGAAATACGGTGTAAATCTTGAAAGAACATCTTACGAAACCTTCTGCGCAAAAGCACTTGTAATTATGCTTGTTTATATGATTTGCGTTTACCTCTTCACAGGCATCTACAAAGGTGGAAACAACATCACAAGCATTGAATCAGTACATAACATTGCAATGGTGATTTCATTTGTGATTCTTACTCCTTATTTCACACTCAAGGCACTTAAAAAAGAATCATAATCTGTCAAACCCTTCACCGACTATTTCACTTGACGGCAGAATTATTGTAAAAGCATCCTTGTCACATTCTGCTACAATTTTAATAACACGGTTGACTTCTCCTCTGAGCATTGCTGAGAGGAGAATTTTTTTGCCTTTTCCCGTGTATCCGCCCGATGCCTCAACTATGCTCACACCTCTGCCCATTTCACCCATTATTACTGATGAAATTTTTTCGTGATTTTCGGTGATTATCATAAGAGTCCTTGAATCGGTAAGACCGAAAAGTATTTTGTCAATAACGTAAGACGAAACGAAAATAAGCACCAGAGAATACATTGCACTTTCAATTTTCCCGTAAACAAATCCTGACATCAGAACTACTGCAAAATCGCAGATGAGAAGAAGTCTTCCCATTGACATCTGAGGCTTTTTGAGTCTTATCAGCTTTGCAAGGATATCAGTACCGCCTGTTGTAAGTCCCCTTATAAACACAAGAGCCACCGCAAACCCTGACAGCACTCCGCAGAAAATTGATGCTAACATTTTATCCCCCGTGTAAACAGGCAGAAATGAAATTGTATCAATAGCAAAAGAAAGAAATGCTGTAACGATAAAAGATTTCGCAATGAACTTTCCGCCAATCTTTTTCCAGGCGATGATAAACAAGGGCAGATTCAGAATAAACGCACCTGTGCCGATATCAATTTTCGGAAAAATATAATTTATCAGCATTGCCACACCTGTAACACCACCCTGAGCGATATCGTTACTCTCGGCAAAAATACGAATGGCGGCACTGTAAAGAATACAGCCGCCGCCACAAAAAATTATATCTGTAAATGTTTCTTTGATTTTATTTCTCACAGCGTACACAACCTTATGAATTATGTAAAGCCGTGAAAAGTTCACGAAGACGTTCGTTTTCTCCTTTAAGATAAAGGTAACCGAACAATGTTTCAAGCCCCGTTGCATAGTGATATGTCATAACATCGGCACTTTTGGGAACGTGTCCTGTATGAGCATTCCGTCCCCTCTTGAAAATTTCTTTTTCTTTCTCAGTGAGCATATCCATTATCGCCTTAACTTTTCTTGCCTGTGCAGATGCGGAAACCTCCTCAACTGCAAGAGCATGAAGTTTTTTGACAGGTCTCGGACATTCGGTAAGAAGACTTTCTCTTACAAACAAATCATAAACCGTGTCACCGATAAATGCCAGCATAAGAGGGCTCAGATTATCGGGGTCACATTTGTTTTCAGTAAATCTCATAATGTCACCTGTTAAAGAACAAAGTCAAATTCAAGGTCGTAGATACATACAGTATCGCCTTCCTGAATGCCTCTTGCAAGAAGTGCATCAATGATACCTGATGAGCGGAGAACTCTTTGGAAATACTGAAGAGATTCGTAGTCATCAAGGTCAGTTCTCTGAAGAATTTTGAGAAGCCATTCAGCCTCAACAAAGTAAACATCATCCTGAACGTCAATGACAAACTTATTGTCTGCCTTTTCAACAATAACATCTGTGGGAATTTCCTCTGACTCAAACTGCTTGATGGGAGGAAGCGTCTGGAGCTTGTTCCACACTGCGTTTATAACATCCTTTGTACCCTCTGCAATGGGAGCGCACATTGTCATAAATTCATAGCCTTTTGAACGGATATATTCTTCAAGTGCTGCAAGTTGTTCGTCAGTTGCAAGGTCAACCTTGTTAGCAACAACAATCTGAGGTCTTTCTGACAAATCCTTGTTGAACTTCGCAAGTTCTCTGTTGATAGTTTCAAAGTCCTCAATGGGGTCTCTGCCCTCACTGCCTGCAACGTCAAGGATATGCACAAGCATACGGCATCTTTCAACATGACGGAGAAATTCGTGACCAAGACCTACACCGTCACCTGCACCCTCAATAAGACCAGGGATATCAGCCATAACGAAAGAGTTTTCATCACCCATATCAATAACACCGAGAACAGGTGTGATAGTTGTGAAATGGTAGTTTGCAATAATGGGTTTTGCTTCACTTACAACTGAAATGAAAGTTGATTTACCAACATTGGGGTATCCCAGAAGTCCTACATCTGCAAGGAGTTTCAGTTCAAGGGACACTTCCCAGCTTTCACCGGGTACACCGCTTTTGGCAAAACGTGGTGTCTGTCTTGTAGGTGTTGCAAAGTGGCTGTTACCCCAACCGCCTCTGCCGCCTTTTGCAGCAACAAATGTATCCATTGCACCCATATCTGCCATAATAGCTCCGCTTTCAACCTCACGGATTATTGTGCCCTTGGGAACGCGGATTATGAGGTCTTTACCTTTTTTGCCGTTTTTTCTGCCACCCTGACCTTTTTCACCATGTTCAGCGCTGTATTTTCTCTTGTATCTGAAATCAGCAAGAGTTGACATATTTGTGTCAACCTGAAAAACGATATCGCCGCCTTTACCGCCGTCACCGCCGTCAGGACCGCCTGAAGCGACATATTTTTCTCTGTGGAACATAACGGCACCGTCACCGCCGTTACCCGCTTTAATTTTAATTTTCGCAACGTCAACAAACATAAAATGTCGCCTCCCCGGAATTTGTAAAAAAGTTTTATATCAAGAAAAAAACT
The DNA here is from genome assembly GCA_045649705.1 of Acutalibacteraceae bacterium. Taxonomy (GTDB): domain Bacteria; phylum Bacillota; class Clostridia; order Oscillospirales; family Acutalibacteraceae; genus SIG575. The sequence goes on along the minus strand of JAZRQI010000245.1, from coordinate 2,451 downwards.
CCAAGATTTGAACATCTTGGAGTTTGGTGACCCGGACGAGAATCGAACTCGTGTTACCGCCGTGAAAGGGCGGTGTCTTAACCGCTTGACCACCGGGCCATATAAATGTGGTGGCTGCAATTGGATTTGAACCAATGACACTACGGGTATGAACCGTATGCTCTAGCCAACTGAGCTATGCAGCCATAACCTCAAAGCACTTGTACATTATAATCGACAATTCTCCATTTGTCAATACTTTTTTCAAAATTTTTTTAATTTTTTTCAAAAAATTTGCCGATACCCCATTTTACGGCATATCGGCAGTATATCAAGCAGTAAAAATATACGGCTCCCCACAGGACAATCACTCAATTGCCACCATATATTTTATGATACTGCGAGAAAGTTATCTTCACTTTCAGTATATGCACATCAGGACAGGTTTGACTTTAACTATTATGTGGTGTATAATTTAAAATATTATACTTATTATGAAAAAGGTGAACATCAATGAAAATAGGTTTTGTTATTGCAGATAATTATGAATATGACCCATTTAAAAAATTTGCAGGTGAATATGCTCCCACAGAATTCAGGGCACTTTCAAACAACTGTATAAAATTTGATTTCAACGAAAAAATTCAGGTTGTTGCTATGGAATGCGGTATCGGCAAAGTAAATGCTGCCATTGCCACACTCTATCTTATCAACGAAGAAAAAGTTGATGCAGTCCTCAACGTAGGTCTTTCAGGCGCAGTTCAGAATGTACACAGAAACTTTATCGTTGCAGGTACAGAATACACTGAATGCGACTTTGACCTGACTGCTATCGGCTATGATTTAGGTGTAAAACCTGACCAGGAATACGTTTACAGTGCAGATAAAAACCTGCTTGAAAAAGCAAAGGAATGCAGTATAGATTATTTCGGTAAACTGGGTACAGGTGACATATTCCTTGCTGACTCTACACTTAAAGCAAAATTCCGTGATACATTCGGAATCTGTTCCTTTGATATGGAAACAGGTGCTATTGCTGCCGTTTGTCACAAAGCGGAAGTTCCTTTCCTTGCAATCAGAAAAATTTCTGACGACTGTGACGAAAACGCAGTTGAAAACTACAGAGAGCTTAACGACAAAAAAGAGGTTCACCTCAGTGAAGTCGCAAAAGAAATGTTAGAAAAAATTTCGGAGAGTATTTAACAATTATGAACAGTCACTTTTTCGCCATGCTGGCAAGAATGAAATATATCAACCGCTGGGCTCTGATGAGAAACGTTCAGGAAGAAAGCATCTGTCAGCACTCAATGGAAACAGCCGCTTTTGCCCATGCTCTTGCGCTGATAAAAAATAAGCTTTTCGGTGGCAATTTAAACGCAGACAGAGTTGCAGTTCTTGCTCTTTATCACGATATGCCTGAAATTATCACAGGTGACCTGCCTACTCCCGTAAAATATTTCAACGAGGATATGAAAGAGGTTTATTCAAAGGTTGAGGAAAACGCCTGTGCAAAACTCCTTTCTATGCTTCCCGAAGAACTCAAAGAAGACTATTCTCCCCTTTTCTTCAAAGATGAAGAAGACGAATACCTTTGGAAAATCGTAAAGGCAGCCGACAAAATCAGTGCACTGACAAAATGCCTTGAGGAACAGAAAGCAGGTAACAGAGAGTTTGACAGCGCCCTTGTTTCAACAGAAAAAGCAATCCGCGAGATGAATATGGAAGAGGCAGACTATTTCCTCGATACATTCATCAAGAGCTTCTCACTGACTCTTGATGAACAGAATTAGTTTGCAGAAAAATTTTACGGATATGCAAGAAAAAAGTTTCGGTTTATCAAACAACACTTTGAAAGTCATAGCCATGCTGTCAATGCTTATTGACCACATCGGTCTTATGATTTTTCCTCAGTATAAATTCCTCAGAATCATCGGCAGACTTGCTTTCCCCATATTTGCCTATATGATTGCAGAGGGATGTTTTTACACAAGAAACAGGAAAAGATATTTCCTGCTGATTGCCGGTATGGGTATAGGCTGTCAGACAGTGTATGCAATCGCCATACATTCCTTTTACCTGAATATACTGCTCACATTCACCCTTTCAATTGCAATCATCTTTTCTGTTGATAATTTTATAAATCAGAAAACAAAATCTTCTCTTTTGTTGGCAGTTGTCACCGTTCTGTCCGTAGTTTTTCTTACAATCATCGCACCTGATATTTTTAAAGAACAGGGCTTTCACGTTGATTACGGATTCTTAGGTGTACTTTTCCCCGTAACAGTTTACTATTCAAAAACAAAAACGTTAAAAGTCATTTCAGCCACTGTCGTTTTATCGGCAATGACTTTTCTCAATGAAATTCAGATTTATTCTTTACTTGCAGTGCCGTTATTGATTCTTTACAACGGCAAAAGAGGTAAATTGAATCTGAAATATGTCTTCTATATTTTCTATCCGTTGCATTTAGCA
>JAZRQI010000244.1:0-3573 GCA_045649705.1 Acutalibacteraceae bacterium | reverse complement strand
GTTCGCGGAAATAAATCCACGGGAGTTGCTTCAATAACTTCGAAGTTATAATCTCTGAAAATCTCGCAGTCTCTTGCAAGTGTTGCAGGGTCGCAGGAAACATAGACAACTCTTTCAGGGTCAAACTCTGAGATTGTTTCGATGAGTTTAGGTGTCAGCCCTTTTCTCGGTGGGTCTACGATGATTATATCGGCTTTTATATTTTTTTCTTTTAAAACTTCTGCCGCTTTTTCTGCATCACCGCAGATGAATTCAGCATTTGTTCTGTTGTTTATCTTTGCATTTTCTTTTGCATCTTCAATCGCCTCGGGGATGATTTCGACGCCTATAAGCTTGTCTGCATCTTTTGCGGTGCAAAGACCTATTGTGCCTGTTCCGCAGTAAAGGTCAATTACATTTTTGCCTTTTACGTCACCCATATATTCTTTTGCTTTTTCATAGAGCTTCTGTGCCTGTAATCTGTTTACCTGATAGAATGACAAGGGAGAAATTTTTATTTTTGTATCGCAGAGAATGTCGGTTATGTGGTCGTTGCCGAAGAGATTTATACATTTCTGACCGAGAATGACATTTGTTTTCTCAGGATTGATGTTAAGGATAATACTTTTAATCTGAGGGAATTTTGTTGTAACTGTTTTAATCAGTTCGTCCTGATTTCTGAGTTTATTCTGTGCAGAAACAAGAGTCAGCATAATTTCATCGGTTGCCTCTGCAATTCGAAGATAAATATGTCTCAGAACACCCTTGCCCGTTTTTTCATCAAAGGATGGGATGTTATTTCTTTCTGCCCACATACAGACTTCTTTTACAATTTCTGAGAAAACCTCAGGCTGTAAAAGGCAATCGTCACAGGGGATAATTTCGTGAGTTCTTGCAGCAAAAAAACCTGCATAGAATCTGCCGTTTTCGTTCTTAACGGGATATTGCGCTTTGTTTCTGTATCTTAAACTGCTGTCAGCAGGAATTATCGGTTTTAAGTTGATGTTTTCGATGTGTCCGATTCTTGTAAAGGCATCACGGACACCTGTTTCTTTTATTTCAAGTTCGTCTTTGTAGTTTACGTGGCGGTAAACACAGCCGCCGCATTTTTTGAAAACGTCGCAGTCGTTTTCCTGTCTTCTGGGAGAAGGGGTAATAATTTTTTCGATTCTGCCGATGTTATAGTTTTTCTTTGATTTGATTATTTTTATTTCGAGTTCGTCACCTGTGACACCGCCTGCAACAAAGCAGACAACGCCCTGAACCCTGCAGACACCGAAGCCTGAAGAGTTGATTGAAGTTATATTCACTTTATGGCAACTGTTTTTCTCAGCCATATGATTCTCCTTAAAAAGCAAGGTGGGGCTAATTGCTCAGCCCCACCCACCAAAATAGTTTATTTAATTATGCTGCTTTGAGATTGTTAAGAAATTCGTTGAATACATCTGAGAAGCCTCTGGGACCTACAACTGCATAAACGATATCGTTAAGACCGCCGAGAAGGAAGTCGAGAGCTTTATCAGTAGCTGTGGGCTCTGAGGGAGCATCGTAACGTCCGATTTCTACCATGTAATCATGGAGAGCTTTGATGATTTTGTCATCTTCGTCACGGTCGTTGATTGTTCTGTCCATCATTGCTTCTGCATCTGCAACAAGCTTTGAGAGTTTCTCTGCCTGTTCTGCAGTAAGTGTGATGCCTTCATATTCACCTGCAAGAAGAAGTTTTGCATCCGGGATGTAGTCTCTCTTGAGTGATTTGATGTTTCTTGACTCGTTGAACTGAGGATATTTATCGTTGTGAACGTCTTTTACTTCGTTGAATACGATTGCATAGCAGAGTTCAAGAGCTGTATCGTTCCATGTAAGCTCATGTGTTTCATCAACAAAGCACCATGTTGTTTCAGGGAAGAGTGAAGTTGAAACGTCGATTGATTTGTTGGGTGAAATGTGGTTGTGAGCAGGGTCAGTACATGTGGGATTTTTAGCCTTGTAATCAATGGGGAATTCTTTACCTGCGGGAACGAATGATGTGCCTACGCCTGTTGAAGAAATCTGGATGATTTCGTCAGAGTTTGTTGTTTCTGATGACTGGAAGAACTGGAAGAATACGAAGTCGCCTGTTTCTTCACCGAATCCCATATCATAACCGCAGATGAAGTAGAATTCTACACCGTATTCGTCACGGCATTTGTAGAGAGTTTCTTTAAGGTTGCCCTGAATCTTGTGGTATTCGTCGCACTGTGCTTTGATAGCCTTCATATCGTCACCTGCAAGATATTTTGCAGCGATAGCGTCGTATCTGTCCTGAGGAACAAGTGAGAAGAATGAAGTTGTTGTGCAGATAAGATTTTCAATAACTGCTGTAAGTGCCTGGTCGATAAATTCTCTGAGAACCGGCTTGGGGAAGAGTCTGAGAGCGATGTTGATAAGGTTGCCGTAAGGTTCGCCTACAAGACCTGCGATGATGCCGTTGTAGAGAAGGTCAGGAGCTTTATCTGTATATTTGAGTTCGAGAAGGTCTGCAAAAACGTCACTGCCGTCCCAAGCGCCAACGATTGAAACAACTTTTTCAACGTCTTTCTTTTCACCGTATTTTGCAAGGTAAGCACTTGTTACTGTTGCACCCATACTCATGGGAACAATGATAACTTTATCAGCGCCTGTTTCTTTTTTTACAACGTTTGTGATGAAATCATCAAGACCGTCTGCTTCTTTGAGAGTGTAAGAGAAAGCAGAGTAGTTGTAGCAGTAGATGTTTTCTTCACCGATGATGTCAACAAGTTCCTGACAGGGGATTCTCTTAAGGAAAATTTCTTTACCCTCAACACCCTTTTCGCCGTACATTGCTTCATAGTTAGCAAGTGAAGTTCTAAAGTTAGGTGTTTCTACGTTAGCAGGAGGGTTGCCGTTTGCATCGAGTTTGCAGAACTCGAAGAGCATATCAACGAGATCAGCAAGAGCTGCGTCTGACACAAGATTCTTACCTACAAGGAGAGTAAGAATAAGGGGACCTGCTGCTTTGACGAGAGTGAGAATGTTCTCGAATGAACCAAGGTCAAGGTTTACACCGATAAGGTTCCAGTGAGAGATGATGTCACCGTTTTCGTCATAAGCGTAAGTTTCTGACTGGCCGATACCGGGAAGGAAAACAACGGGAGTATATTTTCCGTCTTCTTTTTCCACGATGTCGGTGAGTTCGCTCATAGAATCAACTTCTGTAGCGAATACGCCTGACATACCTGCAACTGCAAATGTTGAGATAAGCATTGCAACGCAGAGTACAATTGAAATAACTTTTTTCATTGTTACGTCCTCCTAATTTAAGGATATTTTTATACCATTAAATGATATCACATTCAAAATGAAAATACAATAGATTTATCTGCAAATTTTAAATGTTTTTACTTCACCGGGTTTAAGTGTGAATACGAAAGAATTGTTACTTACAGGTATTTCGTTTTCTTCATCTTCCATCATATTGCATTCAACAATTTTTGACACGTCAAAACCGATAGATGCAGTAACTTCTCCTCGTTGCTTTTTGCTTTCGTAGAGTCTGAGAATATATCCGTCTTCTGCCTGAGATTTTTTCAG
>JAZRQI010000243.1:0-15756 GCA_045649705.1 Acutalibacteraceae bacterium | reverse complement strand
ATCCTCCAAAATAAAAAACTATGTGACAAATATATCATTTTGCCACATAGTTGTCAATTGATTTTTTAGGTTTTTATTGCTCTTTTAGAAATGTCCGCCTCTGTTTGCAACAACGATAGCATCGATTTTCTGATAAACTTTGCCCAGAAATTCAACTACCTTGTAGAGAAGACGCTGGAAAAGTTTAAGGGGAGTATTGTCTTTATGTTCTTTGTTTTTGATGATTGAAATTTCATCGAGAAGTTCACTGTTGTCTCCGCGGAAAGTTTTGATTTTCATGGTGTCGCCGTAGAATTCGATTGTTGTGTAAGTTGTAACATCGTTCTGAACAAATTCATATGCTACGTGAGGCAGTGGAAGTTCAATGTAACCCTGGTCACACACAGCGTTTGAATTGAGATAGATGATACCCTTGGGGTTTACATAAGCCTTGCCTGATTCTGCTTTGTCTACAACTGAGCTTTCAACCATAAAATGTGAACGTCCCTGAAGATGGCTGTGACCTGTAAGAACAAGGTCAACATCGTATGTGTCAAAAATAGGTGTGAAAACTGCATTGAGAAGAATTCCTGTTTCAGGGTCGATTGAACCGTATGCAGGACCGAAAAGTGCCTGATGCATTACTGCGATTCTCCACTTTGCATCTTTGTTTTCTTCAACTGCCTTTTTAGCCATTGCCATATGGTCAGCGGCACTCGGTGATGTTGCATCGAAAACAAGATAAAGAGTGTCGCCGTATCTGAAATAGAAATCTCTGTCGAGACCAGTGAAATAGTTGCCGTAGAATTCGTTGGGCATATGGGTGAAATAGTCATACTTCATACCCTTTTTGTCGTGGTTGCCGATTGCAAGAGCAAGGGGGATATTTCTTGTGAGAGAGGGCATAAGAAGTGTCTGCCATTCGTTGTCGCCTTTACCTGTTGAAGTGTTGTCACCAGGTGAAAGGAGGAAAGAAATGTCGGGGTTTTTGCTCATTGCTTCTGCAAGAACATTGTTCCATGTGAATCCGTCCTGAGACTGCTTGTCGGCAGAATCTGTCTGACCGCCAATCTGAATGTCACCGATTACCATCATTTTGTAAGAGTCTGATGATTTTGACTGATATTCGTAAGCGTCACTCCATTCGCTTCCTGTGTACCACTGATAATAGTAATCTGTGTTTTCTTCAATACCTGTGATGTCAACACGGCAAACTACCTGATAGTCGTTGTCTGAGGGGTCAAGCCAACCTGTGAAAAGAACAGCGTCTGACATATCAGCATTCTTTGAAAGCTTAACTTCTGCTTTTGCTGTGTCTTTGGGTGCGTGCCAAACAAGACCGAGTTTGGTTTCGTCAGCACCTACGCAGAGCATAGGCAATGTGTTGTCATCCTTGAGTGAGTTGTAGAGTGTGTTCCACTCATCAACTGTCAGTTTTTCTGCGGTATATGCTGATGCACTCATTGAAAAAACAGAGAACATCATAATCGCAGTGAGGAGAAGTGCTGTGAGTTTTTTCATACTTTATCGCTCCTTACTATATTTCTTTTTACAATGAAATAAAAAGCAAACAATACAAAGAATGTCAGTGACCAGGAAATGGGATATGCCCAGTAGAGGTAGAGGAGTGTGGGGTTTTTCGGGAAGAAAAAGAATACCCACAGAAGTCTTATACCGCAGCTGCCGAGGAGTGTAATGAGCATCGGTTCAAAGGACCTACCCATACCTCTGAGCTGACCTCCGCCTACGTCCATAAGCGAACAGAAGAAGTAGAACGGGAGAATCATAGCGAGTCTTGCAGCGCCGATTTCGATAACGTCAGGGTCTGTGGAGAAAATTCCCACAACTTGATTTCTGAAAATAACTCCCACAACGCTCATTCCGCCGCCGATTAAAATTGAGAGAAGAATACAGCGTTTGTAAATTTTACCTAAGTTATCATAATTTCTTGCTCCCATATTCTGGGATGAGAAAGTCATTGTAGTCTGTGAAATTGCATTTGTACAGATATATACGAAAGACTCAAAGTTAGAACCTGCAGTAATTCCTGACATTGCAGTTGAACCGAAAGAGTTTACTGTAGATTGTATTACTACGTTGGAGAAGGAGAAAAGTGAATTCTGTATGCCTGCAGGAACACCGATAAGGAGAATTTTTTTAAGTTCATTTGTATGGATTTTCAGCTTTTTCAGTGAAAGTCTGCAAGCGCCTTCGATTTTAAAAAGTCTGATAACAATAAGAACTGCAGAAATATACTGTGCAGTAATTGTTGCAATCGCGACACCTGCAACGTCCATATTGAATCTGATAACAAGCAGAAGATTGAGTCCTATGTTTACAATGCCTGTTGAAGTGAGTATGTATAGAGGTCTTTTTGTGTCACCTGTGGAACGCACTATCGCAGCACCGAAGTTATACACAAGTGAAGCAGGTGCACCCAGGAAGTATATCTGAAGATACAGTTTTGAAAGTGGCAGAACATCTGCAGGGGAATCCATAAGAATAAGAAGTTTTTCAGACATAAAGAAACCGAAAATACTTACGAAGATTCCGCATATAATACTGAGGCTCATTGCTGTGTGTACACATTTTGAAAGTCTGTTGTCATCTTCTGCGCCTATGTATCGGGCACTCATAACGCCTGAGCCCATAGCCATTCCCAAGAAAATGTTAAGTATAAGATTGACAAGTGAACTTGTAGCACCTACGGCTGCCAGAGAAGCAGGACCTGCAAACCTGCCTACAACTACAATGTCCGCAGTGTTATAGACCATCTGCAGAAGACCTGTCAGCATAAGCGGCAGAGAAAAAACAAGAATCTTTTTCAGCCAGGGGCCTTTGGTCATATCAAGAGAATATCTGTCCGTAATTTTCACCTTACTTTCCTAAAAGAATTATATCACTTTGAAAAAATAACTCAATACTTTTGATAAAAAACACTTGATTATTTTATAATTGTATGCTATACTACATACAATGAAAGTATGTTATTGACAAAAGAGTGGGTTCAGGCCCGCTCTTTTGTGTTGTTAAGGAGGCATAAAATGGCTGGAAAACCTAATGTAGTAAGCATTGTGCGTTCAATTGCTGAACCTATTGCAAAGGATTTAGGACTCAGACTCTGGGACGTACGTTTTGTCAAAGAGGGTGCTTCATGGTACCTGAGAGTGTTTATTGACAAAGACGGCGGTGTTGATATTAACGATTGTGTTGATATGACACATGCTCTCAACGGTCCTCTTGATGAGGCTGACCCCATCGAAGTAAGTTACTGTCTTGAAGTAAGCTCTCCAGGAATCGAAAGAGACCTGACAAGAGATGAACATTTCGAGGTAATGACAGGTAAAAAAATCAAGCTTCGTCTTATCAGACCCGATGAAAATAAGCAGAGAGAATTTTCAGGAATTCTCAAAGGCTATGAAGATGGTAACATCACAGTTGACCTTGATGGTGAAGAAAGAGTTTTCGTCAAGAAAGAAACAGCATGGGTAAAGCTTGACGATTTTAACGGTTAATAATTAAAGTTTAAATATACTGAAAGGATTGATAGGAAAAATGAATAAGGAATTTTTTGAAGCAGTGAGATTGCTTGAAAAGGAAAAGGGTGTGCCCGCAGCACTTCTGTGCGAAAGAATCCAGCAGGCACTTATCGTAGCTCTCCGTAACGACTACAACAAGAAAGAAGTTGTTTTCTGCGAAATCAGTGCAGACGATGAAACAATGCGCGTATGGCTCAGAAAAAATGTTGTTGAAGAAATTGAAGACGAAGATACAGATATCCTTGTAGAAGAAGCACAGAGATATCAGTCATCTGCAAAAGCAGGAGACATCATCGAAATTGAAATGGAATCAAAAGAATTCAGCCGTGTTGCTGCTCAGACTGCAAAACACGTTATCCGTCAGGGTATCCGTGAAGCAGAAAGAGGACAGATTATGGAAGAATTCCAGAAACGTTATCAGGAACTTATCACTGCAACAGTTCACAGAGTTGACCCTGTAAGCGGAAACATCGTTCTCGATATCGGTAAGGGCGACGCTATTCTTCCCAAGGCTGAACAGGTTCCCGGTGAAGTTGTAAAAGAAGGCGACCTTATCAAGGTTTTCGTTGTTGATATCAGAACAGGCGAAAAGAACGGTCCCAGAGTTATGATTTCAAGAACTCATCCCGGCCTTGTAAAACGTCTTTTCGAGACAGAAGTTCCCGAAATCTACGACGGACAGGTTGAAATCAAAGCTGTTTCCCGTGAAGCAGGTTCAAGAACTAAGATCGCAGTTGCAGCAACTCAGGACGAAAACATCGATCCTGTAGGCGCATGTATCGGTCAGAGAGGTGCTCGTGTTGAAAAAATCGTTGAGCTTCTCGGCGGCGAAAAAATTGATATCGTTAAATATTCAGAAGATCCCAAACTCTTCATCAGTGCAGCATTGGCTCCCGCAGATGTAATCAGTGTTGAAATTGATGAAACTGCAACTAACGCTTGTCACGTAACAGTTCCCGACGACCAGTTGTCACTTGCAATCGGTAACAAGGGTCAGAATGCAAGACTTGCAGCAAAACTTACAGGTTGGAAAATCGACATTCAGCCTGAAAGCGGATTTTTCAAAACATCTGACACAAAATAAGGAGTGTGGCTAATGCCTCAGGTAAAAAAAGTTCCGATGCGTCAGTGTCTCGGATGCAAACAACTCAAACCGAAGAGAGAACTTATCAGAGTTGTTAAAAATTCTGAGGGTGAAGTTTCACTTGACCTTGTGGGCAAAAAGCCCGGCAAGGGTGCATACATCTGCAGAGATGTTGAATGTTTCAGACTTGCGAGAAAATCAAAAGGTTTTGAAAGGTCACTTTCCTGCAGCATACCGTCAGAGGTTTTTGAATCTATGGAGGCGGAACTCAGTGCAGACGGACAATAAATTTTATAATCTTTTAGGTCTGGCAAGACGTGCCGGAAAAATCGGATGGGGACACGATGCTGCATTCGATGCCATAAAATACGGTAAAGCACATTTTTGTATCCTGACAAGTGATGCGTCAGAAAGACTTAAAAGTGAATTTCAGCGTTCCTGCAGTTTTGAAGGAAGAAACATTCCTTTGCAGGAAATTGAAAAAACAATGGACGAAATGAAAGATATAATCGGTGTCAGGGCTGCGGTGCTGACAGTGAATGATGAAGGATTTGCAAAAAGCCTCAAAAAATATGTAACAAACGGAGGTAATTAACTTGGCAGAGAAGAAATATAAAGTTGCCGACCTTGCTAAGGATCTTGGCAAACAGAATAAAGAAATTATCGAACTTCTTGCAGAGGGTACAGATGAACCCAAGAAAAAGGCTACAACTGCCCTTGAAGCAAAAGACCTTGACCTGTTCTTCAATAAAATCACATTGAAAACTCAGGTTGAAAACTTTGACAGATATTTTGCTCTTGCAAACGAAGCTCCCAAAGAAGCTCCGAAGAAAGCAGAAAAAGCACCTGCTAAGGAGGAAGCTGTTGAAGTAAAGGCAGAAGATAAAAAATCAGAAAAGAAACCTGCTTCCGAAAAACCTGTTCAGGCTGCTCAGCCTCAGCAGAAGAAAAAGGAAAAACAGGATAAACCCATGCAGTCAAGAACTAAGGGTGAAGCAAGAACAATCAACACCCGTGCAGAAGAAGTTGAACTTGACAAATATAACGAAAGATACGAGAACATAGCACCTGCTGACAGACACCGTTCAGATTCAGTTTCAAACAAACAGAAACTCAAACAGAAATCTCAGCAGTACCGTAAACAGCAGGGTATGCGTTCAAAGAAAAAGGAAACAGAAAAGGAAAGAATGGCTCGTCTTGAAGCAGAAAGAGCAAAGAGACCTCAGCTTGTTATCAAAGTTCCTGAAGAAATCGTTGTTTCCGACCTTGCAGCACTTCTTAAAGTTACAGGTGCAGAAGTTGTTAAGAAGCTGTTCCAGTTCGGTATGATGGTTAACCTTAACCAGACAATCGACTTTGACACAGCTGAAATTATTGCAACTGAACTCGGTGCAAAGGTAGAAAAAGAAGTTGTGGTTACAATTGAAGAAAGAATTATCGACGACAGTGATGACGATGCTGAGGCACTTGAACCCCGTTGCCCCGTTGTTGTTGTTATGGGTCACGTTGACCACGGTAAAACTTCAATCCTCGACGCTATCAGAAACACATCTGTTACAGCAGGTGAAGCAGGTGGTATCACACAGCACATCGGTGCTTATATGGTAAACGTAGGCGGAGAGAAAATCACATTCCTCGATACACCCGGTCACGCAGCTTTCACATCAATGAGAGCACGTGGTGCAAAAGCAACAGATATCGCAGTGCTTGTAGTTGCTGCTGATGACGGTATTATGCCTCAGACAGTTGAAGCAATCAACCACGCAAAAGCAGCAGAGGTTTCAATCATCGTTGCAATCAACAAGATGGACAGACCCGGTGCTAACCCCGACAGAATTATGCAGCAGCTTACAGAATACGAAATCATCCCCGAAGAATGGGGCGGTGATACAATCTGTGTTCCCGTTTCTGCAAAGATGAACCAGAATATCGACAAACTCCTTGAATCAATTCTTCTCATTGCAGAAATGAAAGAACTCAAGGCTAACCCCAACAGAGCAGCAAAAGGTGTTGTTATTGAAGCCCGACTTGATAAGGGTAGAGGTCCTATTGCAACACTCCTTGTTCAGAAGGGTACTCTCCACGAAGGTGATGTTATCGTTGCAGGTACATCAGTCGGCCGTGTAAGAGTTATGCAGAATGAAAACGGCAAGAAACTCAAAAAAGCAGGTCCTTCTGTTCCTGTTGAAATTATGGGTCTTGTTGAAGTTCCTCAGGCAGGTGACACATTCGACGCAGTAAGCGACGAAAAACTTGCACGTGCTCTTGTTGAACAGCGTAAAGATGAACTCAAGGAAGCAAGATTCAACTCAGTTCAGAAAGTTACTCTTGACAACCTCTTTGATTCAATTCAGCAGGGTGGTATGAAAGAACTCAACATCATCGTTAAAGCTGACGTTCAGGGTTCTGCAGAAGCAGTTAAACAGAACCTTGAAAAGCTTACAAACGAAGAAGTACGCGTACGCGTTATTCATAACGGTGTTGGTGCAGTTAACGAATCTGACGTTATGCTGGCTCAGGCTTCAGGCGCACTTATCGTAGGCTTCAACGTAAGACCTGATGCAGTTGCAAAATCAAATGCTGAACGTGACGGCGTTGAAATCAGAACTTACAGAATTATCTACGATTGCATCGAAGAAATGGAAGCTGCTATGAAAGGTATGCTCGATGCAAAAACAAGAGAAGTTATCGTTGGTACCGTTGAAGTCAGAAACGTTATCAAGATTTCTTCTGTCGGTAACATTGCAGGTAGCTACGTTCAGGATGGTAAAATCCACAGAGGTGCAAAAATCAGAATTATCCGTGACGGTATCGTTATTGCAGAAGATGAAATCGCATCACTCCGCCGTGAGAAAGACGACGTTAAGGAAGTTAACTCAGGCTACGAATGCGGTATCGGTCTTAACAAATACAGCGATATCAAAGTCGGCGATATATTCGAAGTTTATGTTATAGAGGAGTATAGAGACTGATGGCAGGACACAGAGCCCAGAGAGTGTCAGAGGACATCAAAAGAGAAATCATTGCGGTAATCCGCGAGTTGAAAGACCCTCGTATCAGCGGAAAAATGCTGACAGTGGTGAGAGTTGATGTGAGCTCTGACGCATCATTTGCAAAGGTTTATGTCAGTGCACTTGAAGGCATTGAAACTGCACAGAATGCAGTCAAAGGCCTTAACGGTGCTCAAGGTTTGGTCAGAGGCGAAGTAACAAGACGTTTAAGACTGAGAAAAAGTCCTGAACTTAAATTTGTTGCAGACGACTCTGTCGAACACGGTATGAAAATATTCAAAATGCTTGATGATATAAAGGTAGATAACAATGAGGATTGATGTCAAAGAAGCAGTAAAACTGCTTGAAAGCAATGACAATATTATAATTCTTGTTCACTCAAATCCTGACGGTGACACGTTAGGGTGTGGCTACGCTTTGCTCAGAGCACTGAGAAAGCAGGGCAAAAAGGCAGAAGTGCTCCGCCCTGAAAATACAGGTAAAAAATATAACTACCTTTTTGAGGACCTGGGAAGAGAAGAGGTTAATGCACAGTTTGTTGTGTCGGTTGACGTAGCAGACGTAAAGCTTCTTGACAGTGAGATAAGAGAAAAGTACGCACACAGAATCGATCTTGCAATTGACCATCATCCCTCAAACTGTGTAGAATGTGAAAATCTTCTCCTTGAAGATACGGCAGCGGCGGGTTGTGAAATCATATATAAAGTGCTCAAAGAAATGGGCACGGAATTTGATAAAAAAATCGCCGACTGTCTTTATACAGGTATTTCTACCGATACAGGTTGTTTCAGATATTCAAACACATCTGCACAGACTTACCGTTTTGCTGCTGACCTTGTGGAACAGGGTGCAGACGGTGCATGGATAAACAGAATAATGTTTGATACAAAAACAAAGTCCTATGTTGTTCTTGAAAGACTCGTTATGGACACTCTTGAAATGCACTTCGGCGGCAGATGTGCCATGACACACCTGACACTTGATATGTATGAAAAGAGCGGTTCAGACGAAAGTGAAACTGACCCTCTTGCATCAAAAACAAGGCAGATTGAGGGTGTTGACATCGGCGTTTTCGTAAGAGAAAAAACTGATGGCACTTTCAAGGTTTCACTCAGAACCCTTGAGCCTGTAAACGCATCTGAAATCTGCGGAAAATTAGGTGGCGGCGGACACGCAAGAGCAGCCGGATGTCAGGTGGACGGACCTGTTGAAAACGTAAAAGAAAAAATTCTTTCTGCCATAACGGAGTATCTTGAACAATGACAGGATTTGTATGTTTTGATAAAGGTGAAAACATAACATCGTTTTTTGCAGTCAAAAGAATGTCACGTCTTATGGGTGAAAAAAAGGCGGGGCATACAGGCACTCTTGACCCTATGGCGACAGGTGTTATGACTGTTGCTCTCGGCGGTGCTACAAGGTTCATTGAACTGATACCCAGCCACGAAAAGTCATATACTGCTGTGATAAAGTTCGGCATTGAAACAGACACTCTCGATATCACAGGAAATGTTCTCAGTGAAAGCGACAGAAAAGTGTCAAAGGAAGAATTTGAAAAAGTACTCCCTGAGTTTACGGGAGATATTATGCAGGTTCCTCCTATGTATTCAGCGCTTAAAAAAGACGGTGTCAGACTTTATGACTTAGCACGTCAAGGTATAGAAGTTGAAAGGGAAGAAAGACAGGTTACGATAAAAGAACTGAAACTTCTTTCCTGCAACGAAGATGAAAACGAGTTTGAAATTCACGTTTTCTGTTCAAACGGAACGTACATACGCTCTCTTTGTGCTGATATCGGTGCAAAACTAGGCGTTCCCTGTACACTTAAAAAACTCCGCCGTACAATGGCAAATAATATTGATATTTCAAGATGCCTTACATTTGAGGAGATTGAAAAAATCTGTGAAGAAGGCAGACAAAGTGAAATAATTCTCCCTGTTGACGAGTTGCTGAGTGTTTACGAAAAAGTGAAGGTAAGCGTTAAACAGGCTGTCCGTTTTTCAAACGGCGGTGAACTTGATGCGGGAAGAATCAGATTTCAGTTTGATGAAGGATTTTACAGAGTCTATTCACCTGATGACAGATTTCTCGGTATAGGCGAATACATAAAAGAAGAAAATTTACTGAAAGTTAAGCGGGTTTACAATGAAAAATAATGCGTTGCCCAAAACTGAATATTCCGCAATTGCATTAGGCAACTTCGACGGACTTCACGCAGGTCACAGAAGTGTTTTGCAGAAAGCATATAATTATAGCCTTGATAATAATATCAGGGCTATTGCTCTTGTTTTCGATGTTCACCCGAAAAACTATTTCGGCAAAAGAATCGGTCTTTTAATGACTGATACAGATAAAAAAAGAGAGATTGAGAAAATCGGTCTTGAAACGGAAACCCTGTCTTTTGAGGAAACAAAAGACTTGTCTGCAGAAGAATTTGTTGTGAAAATCCTTAAAGAAAGGTTCGGTGCAAAGGCAGTTTTCTGCGGATTCAATTACCATTTCGGTAAGGGCGGAATAGCAGATGCAAACGACCTTATAAGAATCGGCAAGGAGCAGGGAATTGAAGTTTTTGTCAATGAAGAAACTTTTGTTGACGGTGAAAAAGTTAATTCCAGCAGACTCAGAGAACTGTTGAGTTCAGGAGATGTTGAGAAAGCAAACAAGCTGATGACACAGAATTTTTCCTACTCTCTTGAAGTTGTTCACGGACAGAAACGAGGCAGAGAAATGGGATATCCTACTGCAAACCAGTATTTCCCGCCTGAACTTGTTATTCCCAAATTCGGTGTATATGCTTCAACTGTGGAATTTGACGGTAAGGTGTACAAGTCTTTTACAAACATCGGCTCCCGTCCCACTTTTCCTGAAAATGATATAAGAAGTGAAACACATATTTTTGACTTTGACGGAGACTTGTATGGCAAGACAGTGAGAGTAAGTCTTCATAAATTTATCCGTGATGAAATAAAGTTTTCATCTCCCGAAAACCTTGTATTGCAGTTGTCACAGGATAAAAAAACTACAGAAGAATATTTAGAAAATGAATAATAAAACTCCCCTCAGCCGAGGGGAGTTTTCATTTAAATTTCTAAGATTTTTCGGAGAGTGGGTTCAATTATGTTTGCCATTCTGAGAAATCCCAGACTGTTGGGATGTACTCCGTCAATTGAACAGAGATAACGTTCTTCACATCCGTAAAACTCGTCACCATCAATGAAATAAACGTTTCTGTCACCTCTTTCAAGGGCGTTGAGATAAGTCTGCTTGATAACAGCTGCACGTTCGTCATTTTCTTCGGTGTAAACTTCCTTGGGCATTGTCATAATGACGATTGGAAGATAGGGGTGAACTTCTCTGATTCTCTTGAAAAACGGTTCGTGTGTTTTTCTCAGATGCTCTGCATCGGGGGCGTTGTGGTCATAGTCAAAAACAAAGATGCTCATATCAAGAGTGTTGATGAAGTCTGCCATAGGAAGTTCACCTTTTGCACTGCCTGAAAAACCGAGACAGATAAAGTCCGCATCAAGTCTGTTTGAGAGAATGGAAGTATATGAGTTCTTCACGTTACTGCAACAACCGCCCTCTGTAATGGATGAGCCGTAGAAAATGACAGGCTTATATCTGTATTCTGTCGGAGGTTCGATGTTTGCACAGTCTTCAATCTCAATCTGAATGTCTTCGATGATTTCGTTTCTTGCAAGGAAAATTGTAACGTCTTCCATTACCTTTTTCTTTGTGAAAGTAGCTTCAAAAGAAAATGTCTGCAAGTTGTAGGGTGTAACAAGTCCCAAAAATTCAGGACATTTGCGGTCGCCTACAAGCACGTCGAAAGACTGACAACTGAAAACTGACATTCCTGCATCAGGACCGAGAGTTTTAAATTTTGCTTTTACTGTGAATTTTTCTGAATCTGTCCTGAAACAAAGTCTTCCACCGGGACATCTTTTGCCGAAAAATTCAAGTGACGGCACTTTTTCGATAACGTCATCGGGAAGTCTTTCCAGTTTCTGATTTTTCTCAAAAAGAGGAAGACCGAAAATTTTTACGGGATAATCTTTGTAACCGAAAACTTGCATAATTCTTATCCTTCCATCAATAACCGGGGATTTCTGCTGTTCTGCAATTTGCAACGTGTTCTGACCATGTTGCAGCATAGTAATAGTTCCAGTTTTTGTCGGTAACAAAGAAGAAATAGTTTGTCTGCTCAGGATAGAGTGCTGCCTGAATTGCAGAATATCCGGGGTTGCAGATAGGTCCTGCAGGCAGAGCGGTACATTTATAAGTATTGTAGTTTTCTCTGTCTGAATCTGTCAGACCGCCCAAAAGGTAAGGTGCACAATAATCTTCGAGGTAAGTTATTGTAACGTCGCATTCGATTTTTGTGCCTGTGTTCAGTCTGTTGTGAAGAACGGAAGACACCTTGTAGTCCTGTTCAGGTCTTCCCGATTCTTCCTGGATTATTGAGGCGATGGTGAGGATTTCATCCATAGTGTAGCCAAGTTCAGATGCGCGTAATTTATCTTTTTCTGTAATTTTTGACAGGTAGTTGTCAATGAATCTATTAAGAACCGATTCGGGATTTTCACCCTTGTAGAATTCATAAGTATCGGGGAAAACGTAGCCCTCAAGAGTGAAGATTCTCTCATCTTTGTTGTCAATTCCCAATTTCTGCAAAAGTTCCTCGGAAGGATTTTTAACAGAGTTCAGGAAATCAGAGGCAGAACAAACATTGTTTTCCTGCAACTTTTCAGCTATCTGTGTTACAGTGTAGCCCTCGGGAAAGGTTACTGTAGCAATGTTAGGGTCTTCTGTTATCTGGGGATTGTTAAACCCTTGTGTATCTATTGTCGGGTCGTCTGATTTGTTATTTATTATGAAAATTGCCACTGCAACGGCAACTGTGAGAAGCAGTACTGTAATAAGTATCTGTCGTGTTCTTTTACTCATATTTCGACCTCCTTTTACAATATTGTAACACATCGTATCATCCATTTCAACAGGAAAGTCTTCACTGATTTTTTCTTTTTGCATAAACTGATACAGAGGGAGGTTTTGCAATGGTTACTAATCCTGTTGATTTTTACGTTAATTGTATAGGTCCTGAGGGTGCGTTTTCGGTATGCGGAGAATGTTTGCGTGATACACAGGACACAAGAACATATTTTGTAAGAGGGGGAATAGGTGAGAGTTCTGATTTTATATCAGATGTCAGCACTTCTCTTGAAAAAGAGGGACTGTTCTGTCAGCGGTTTCTTTCCTTTTATGGAGAAAGATATCTTGACGGAGCGTATTTCCCCGATATTGATGTTTACATATTTGACGGGAACTTTGTGAGATGTCCCGTGTCACTTCCTGATTGTTGTCACTATACTGTTGATTTAGGTATTGCTGCAAGGAAAAAAGAACTTTTTCTCAACAAAATCCTTATTTCACAGGCAATGGAAGAAGAAAGAAGATATCTGAAAAAGGCGGAAAAGTTTCTGTCAACCATAAAGAGTATCAGAGAAGATACGCTGAGACTTTCCTGCGATGCCGTCAATACAGACAAGGTTGAAAGGTTTGTGTCACGATTTATCAAAAGAGAGTTGGGGACTGCTTCTTCTTTTACAGGGCGTGAATATTTCAGGATGCTTACATCTTTTACTCCTGAGGGGATAACATTCCCTGAAAACACTCTTGTGAGAATGTGTCCCAAGCTTTATTGTATAGACGATAAAACAGGTATGGTGTCAGGCTCAATCATTTCCCAGATTAGGGAGAGTGCAATGCTCTGCGGTTTTGATGTGGTAAGTCTTCTGTCACCTTTTATAAAAGGTAACAAGGCAGAACATATTATAGTTCCCGAAATAGGTCTGGGAATTATTACTTCAAATAATTTTCACCGTTATACAGGAGAATGTTTCAAACGTATCAGTTCAACAAGGTTCCTTGATTCAGAAAAAATGAAAAAGCATAAATCAAGAATAAATTTCAACCTAACTGCCGAAAAAGAACTGTCAGGTCAGGCTTTTTATCTGCTGGGGGAGGCAAGAAATTGCCGTGAGGAATATTCAGAAATATATTCAAGAAGTTACGATAAAGAAAAAATACAGTCCCTTGAAAAAGAGACTGTAAAAGAGATTCTGTCATATATCAGTTGTACATAAACATCAGGGCAAAAGTTCCGGGACCGCAGTGAGTGCTGATTGTACTTCCTGCACGAGAAACGAGAACTTCGCGGAAATCGTAGTTATCTTCAATGTATGCTTTGAGTTCTTCGATTTCTTCTGCATCTATGCCTGAATGGTCAACAAAGATTCTGCTGTAATCAATTCCGGGAGATGACAGCTTTTCGTCAATATACTGACGGCGTACTGCTTCCGACTTACCGCGGTATTTCTTACCTACGACGAGAGAACCGTCGTTCAGGTTTTCAATGGTGGGTTTGATACCGAGGATGTTTGCACCCAGAACTGCAAGAGTAGAGCATCTGCCTCCCTTGTTCATATAGGTGAGGGTATCAAGCAGGAAGCTTGTGCTTACTTTATCACGCATTGCAGTAAGGTTTGATGCAACCTCTGCGGCAGAAGCACCGCTTTCAATCATCTCAATTCCCTTAAGTGCCAACACAGCCATACCTGTTGAAAGACGTCTCGAATCCACAATGTGAACGTTTTCAAGTTCCATTGATGCGATTCTTGCATTCTGGTGTGTGGAAGAAATTGCACTGCTCAGGGACAGATGAACAACATCATAGCCTGCATCTGTAAAGCTTCTGAAAAAAGTTTCATATTCAGCAACAGAAATTGCAGAGGTTGAAGGCAATATTTTCTTTTCATTGTATGCCCTGTATATATCATCAGGAGTGATATCAACACCGTCAAGGTAATCCTGTGAATCAAGAATTACGTGAAGCGGGATTATCTCAATGCCGTATGCGGATGCTTGTTCGGCAGAAAGGTCAATCGGGCTATCGGCAGTGATAACTGTTTTTTTCATATATTTACCATCCTTGATTGACTAATAGATAAACATTGTAGCATAAAACGTTGAATAAATCAATGTTAAAAAAGAAAATAGAGTATTGTTAACTTAATATTCACAATTGCAATTTTCAGATTATTGCACCGATAACCAACATTTCTTCCGCTTTTTCATATATTTCGTCAAGCTGTTCTACGGGCAGGGGATTTTTACCCTTGCCTATTTCTATTGTGAATGCACTTCTTCTGAAATATTCAATAAACCAGTCTTTGAAACCGCCGTGACTTGCAAGGCCGTCATTTTTTACTAACTCATATCCGCTGCATACACTGAATATGTTTGCCATAGTAAGGCTGTTTTCAGGAGTGTGGTCGCCGTAAGACCAGTAAATTTCTTCACCTTGTGAATGTATTGCAAAAGCGTGGTCAACATTGTTTCTTTCACAGAAACGTACAAGGGCTTGTGTCTCAGGTTCACTGTGAGGAGCGTATCCTCCGAAACGTCTTGGTGACGGCCCTAAAATACCTTGTGAGCTTTCCATTTCTCTGAGAGTCTGCCATCCTGCATCAAAGTTGTGGTTTATGTCCACTCCTTTTGCGTTGGCGTTCCAACTTGACAAATCGCAACGTGAAACATCATTTATAAAGTTTTCGTAAATCCCGGCACTTTTTGTTCCCCTGAGAACAACTTCAACTCCGTCAGGGTTTATGCAGGGAACTATTGTGATTCCTTTTGAGTAAATGGCAGATGAAATGTCAACTCCCGAAAGTTTCTGCTTGTTTTTAAGACTTTCACACATTCTTTCAAGGAATCTGAGAAGAACAAGACTAGTCAGCCATTCCTGAGCGTGGAATCCGCCTGCGAAAAGCACTATGTTTTTATAATTCCCCAGACTGTAGGCAGTTATGTCACGTCCGCATACACTTTTTCCGATTGAGTGGCAGACGAGAAAAGGATATCTGTTTTTCAGCTCGTATTTTATTCTCCCGCTTTCGTTGAAATCAAATTCTTTCGGTAAAACTATTCTGTTCATTATAAGGCCTCCAAGAAAAAATTATTTTTAGGAAATACTGTTTACATTTCAGTTAAACTTATGCTATTATATATTAGTAAAGCCATAATTTTTGGCGAAAATTATCTGAGATGAGGATGGCAAAATGGAACTTCACGAGAAAAGAGT
>JAZRQI010000242.1:0-1972 GCA_045649705.1 Acutalibacteraceae bacterium | reverse complement strand
ACAGACACAACAGACATTGCGAGAAAAAGTCAACCTGAATTTTACACAGCAGTAGAAATCAAAAGTTTGATTCCTGATTACAAAACATCAAACGGTTCAAGAGCACTTGGAGTATTACTCTCGTACGGAACAATATACATTATCTATTCAACCGATATAGGTGATCTTATCTGGAGAAAAGAAACTGAAAAGAATTTCAGGGAAACAACCCGGCTTACACTTGCAAGAAGAGTATATGGAAAAGATAACGGCACATATCTGCTTGTTTTGGGTGAAAAAGAAAAAGCTGCTCATTCGATTATAAACAGATATAAATCAAGAACAGTCGGAAAGATTCATCCAAGTGATGATTTACCACATATGATATTTGCATTAAAGGATTCAGATAAAGATGCGACGCTGAGAATCATAACCCAAAATGACGGCTTTATTGAAAAGCTTGAGGCCAAACTTAGTCACGGGCTTATTGAGGATCCAATGTTTCCGTATTTTGCAGGAAAGCCAAAAGGAGTAGAAGGTGAATACGATACTCATGTATTTTTGTTTGATTTATGTTCCGTTGCGGCGGCCTTGGATGTATGTGAGAATAAAGGAATGAGGGTTAATTTGTTTTGCTTTGATTATCAGAAACCATATTTTGAATGTATGATTAAAGATGAAAATGTAGAAAAAAGATTAACAGTCATATCTTACACAGAAGAAGAAGGGCGTGAGTCAGCATATGAATAAGGGAAAGTTAATCAAAGGAATACTGTCCTTGATACCGATGACCGCAGCGCTTCTTTACGGCAGCGGATATATTGCTCAGTTTGTAAGAAACTATAAAACATGGCAAGCTGCCGGAGGCGTTATGGGAGATGGCTCATCTCCGCCGCTACCAAGTCCGGCTTTTGCAGAATGTTTTAAGGCTCTGTTTTCGGGAACCTATGGAATAATAGGATTTGGAATATGCGGTGGTGCAATTGCAATCCTGGTTGTTATGATTATGAAAATGGGCGACGGAGAAAGAACAGATGTTGACAGAGAAAGAAACTTTGAATACTCAAGCAAGGGTACTTACGGAACATCCGGATTTATGTCGGAAAAGGAAATGTATAACATCTTTGAAGTGGATTCTGTTAAGAACAATACCGGAATATTGTTGGGCTTGTATAAGAATAAACCAATTTTTCTTCCACAGGATACATTTATGAATAAGAATGTTGCAGTGTTTGGTGCATCCGGCTCGATGAAGTCAAGAGCATATGTAAGAAATTATATTTTTCAGGCAGCAAGACGAGGAGAAAGTTTGGTAATTACAGATCCAAAGTCGGAAATGTACGAAGATATGGCTGTTTATCTTGAGAATCAGGGGTACGATGTAAAGGTTTTTAACCTTGTATCGCCGCAAAACAGTGATAGCTGGAACTGCATTGCCGATATCAATGGTGATGACCTTATGGCTCAAACCTTTACCGATGTAGTCATAAAGAATACAACGGTAGGAATGGGAGACGAATTTTGGGACAGTGCTTCAGTTAATCTACTTAAAGCTCTGGTGCTTTTTGTTTCGGTCCAGTATAAAGGTGAGGCATGTACCTTTGGCGAAGCATATAAGCTTATTTCACTTCATTCAGCGGAAGATCTTGATAAGATGTTTTCAAAACT
Source organism: Acutalibacteraceae bacterium (assembly GCA_045649705.1). Lineage (GTDB taxonomy): Bacteria > Bacillota > Clostridia > Oscillospirales > Acutalibacteraceae > SIG575. Next base: position 325 of record JAZRQI010000242.1, on the reverse strand, counting down.
GGATTTTACTCATCCGGCATTTGCACCGTATAACATTTTCAAGCAAGCATCCGATACGGTAAGATCAGGTATTATTATTGGTCTTGGTGCAAGACTTCAGGTGTTTCAGAATGAGATGATAAGAAACATAACTACATATAACGAGATTAATCTTGTTGAAGCCGGAAAGAAAAAGTGTGCTTATTTCTGTATCACGTCAGATCAGGATAGTACCTTTGATTTTTTGGCTTCATTGTTTTTCTCATTCTTGTTTATCCGATTAGTACGATACGCTGACAATTATGGTGAAGGCGGAAAACTTCCGGTGCCGGTTAATTTTGTTCTG
>JAZRQI010000241.1:0-2189 GCA_045649705.1 Acutalibacteraceae bacterium | reverse complement strand
TTTCTATAATGATGAACTTTTGATTGAAAGGGATGAAACGAGACACTGGTGGTTGTGCGGATTGCGTTTCGGTGTTCCCGTTCCTCCGGAAGACCTTGTTTTCAAAGGAACAATTGAATTTGAAGATGAAGAAATGATGAAGAAATTCATTGATTCAGTAGCAGAATATTCAGATGAAATGACAGTTTCTGCAGAAGGAAACACCGTTGAATATATCTGGAAATAAAGAAATAAAGCCTGTATATGCAAAAGCGTATACAGGCTTTAATAATTTTTAGTAATTCTTCATATGTTTTTTTCTCGAAATATGATATAATCGAAATATATTTTTGGAAATTATACAGGAGAGAGATATGAAGATTATAAGTTTTGTTATGTCGTTGGCTGTTATTCTGACATCATTCATTACCCCTGCAAGCGAAATCAAAGCGAGAAATTCCGGGTCAACTTCCAAGGCTTCATTTTTCAGCATTCAGGCACAGGAAGTAATGTCAGGGATCGTAGACAATATTGTTAATGAAGCAAAGACGGGTACGAGCGACAGTCAGGACGTTCTTGATATACTCAACAATCTTCCTGTCTATGCAGAGGGGGATGAAATACCTCATCATGCAGAGGTTAAGGTGAGTTCCGCAAGAAGAGCTATGAATAAGATGCTTAATAACATTGTGCAGAGCACAATGTCAGACGGAATGATTAAAAGTTTCTTAAATGAAGTAACAAGCGGTATGTACGACCTTTACATATATTTTGTTCCTGTTGAGGGAGAGGAAAATATTTACTACATAAATTTGGATTATATTAACGATAACGGCGAAGCAACGGCTGCTTTTACAGGAATTAAGTACAATAAGGAAATAGGTAAAGTTTACGGCAAAGACAACAATGGTATTATGGGTATCGGCTTTGACTACGATGTAAAAAACTATACTGTTACAACACCTGTTAATGTGTGGATGCGTGATATGGGCTACTCTGTACTGTACGATACAATCGGCGGCTTAGGCTTTATGGACACCGATACAGTACGAGTTAAGTTCGAACACGACGGAAAGCACTGGATGTTCCAGTTCTGGAAAGGTAACTACGGCTTCGGTCTTCTCAATGGTGCAGAACTTGGTATCTATAATAAAACTGACAAAAACGCCTTCTCTTACAACTGTGCAACAGATGAAGAAATGCTTGTTATGTCAACTAAACTCAGAACAGTAGACGAAATTCTTATTGAAAGAGAAGAGATGGAACACTGGTGGATGTGCGGCTTCCGTTTCGGACCCGGAGTTGGTTCTGAAAATCTTACTATGGAAAGCACGGTTCAGTTTGAAGATGAAGAAATGATGAGCGCGTTCCTTGAATCAGTCAAAGAATATTCAGATCAAATGGCGGTTACTGCTGACGGAATGAAAGTGTCAATTATATGGCAATAAAAAATAACCGATGGAATTTTAAAGTTCCATCGGTTTCTTTATTTTTTATTCTTTTTCGAGAACGATTTTAAGTGCTTTTGCGAGCTGGTCAGGGCAGGAGGTGGATTTGAAACCGCATCTGATACCCTCGAATCTTTCAATTACGTGTTTTGCTTCCATTCCTTCAACAATCTTTGCAATTCCCTGAGTATTACCTGCACAACCGCCGTTGAACTGAACGTGTTTAATGATTCCGTCTTCAACTTCAATGTCAATTGTTCTTGCACATGTACCCTGTGTTCGGTAAGTATAAACCATCCAAAAAACTCCTTTATATATATAGTATAGAAAAAATCTGTTTCCGGGAAAAAAATAACCACCCTACTGGGTGGCTACCTGTTTGTGTTGGCGTCGACCTATTTTCCCGGGCCGCTTCCAGCCAAGTATTTTCGGCGCACATGAGCTTAACTACCGTGTTCGGGATGGGAACGGGTGGACCCTCATCGCCATTGACACCAACTATTCAGGACTGATTTTCTGTCTTTCGACTGTCTGTCGCCCTGACGACTTTGCTATTATATCACTACTTTTCAGAAAATGCAATACTTTTTTGAAAAATTTTTTAATTTTTTTCAAAAAATTTTTTCAAAGCCGATTTTACCCTTATTTTTCGAGTGTTTTCACGATTTCTGCTATATATACTATATGATAGTCTTTGTTGGGATAACAGGAAGAATCGATTTCTTTATCAAGGAAAGAATCGGGAGTCATTTCTGTCACTGC
>JAZRQI010000240.1:0-2885 GCA_045649705.1 Acutalibacteraceae bacterium | reverse complement strand
TTCTGCTTCTGCGAAAATTCTGAGCAAGGGTTCTGTGCCTGAGAAACGGCAGATTACGAAGCTTCCGTCTTTGAAGTAAACCTTACATCCGTCATCGTAACTTACTCTCTCAACTTCCGAATCAAATGAGGGAAGTTTTTTATCTTCAAAAACAATCTTCTCAATTGTGGCTTTGTATTCAGGTGCAAAATGAAGATTATCTTCAACCATTTCAAAGTGTCCGAACTCTGCTTCAAGTTCATCCAAAATCTCTGAGGGGTTTTTGCCGATTACGCTGACCATCTCCGCAAAAAGTGATGCGGCATAAACTGAGTCTTTTCCGTGAATGTGACCTCTGACTGTCAGTCCGCCTGAAGATTCACCGCCGAGAACTGCATCAACTTCATCAATCTTCGAAGAGATATATTTGAAGCCTACGGGAACTTCGTAGCATTTTTCACCGAAGCTTTCTGCTATTTTATCAAGCATATGTGTTGTTGCAAGGTTTCTTACAACTCCGCCTTTCCAACCCTTGTATTTCACAAGATAATAGTAAAGCATACAGAGAATTTCGTTTGCATTTATGTATCTGCCACTTCTGTCGATAACACCCAGTCTGTCACCGTCACCGTCCATTGCAATGCCCAAATCGTAGGATTCTTTTACAACTTTGTGACGTAACATACTGAGAGTTTCTTCAGTAGGTGCAGGCATCTTTCCACCGAAATAAGCATCTTTGTTGATGTTCATTGTGTCGATTGTGCAACGTACAGTATGGAAAATTACCTGCAAGGGATATGTGCCTGAGCCGTGCATTGTGTCGAAAAGAACACGGAGTCCTCTTTCTCTCAGAGCGTTCATATCAAGCAGACCGATAATATCGTCAAGGAAATCGTTGAAAGGATTTTTTCTGTAAACAATTTTTCCGTCTTTCACTGCTTTATCAAAATCGCAGGACTTAACTTCTTTTATTTCTTCAATGATTTCTTCAAGTCTTCCTGTTGTTTCAAGAGGTGCATCTCTGCCCTCATCTACGATAAGCTTGATACCGTTATAGTTTGCAGGGTTGTGACTTGCAGTGATTTCGACACCGTAGTGAAGTCCCTCTTTCATAACAGTGTGCATAATAAGAGGTGTGGGTGCTGAACGGTTTAAGAACCATACTTTCATTCCACCCTCGGCAAGAGTTTCCGCAACCCATTTTGCTGCATTTTCTGACAGGAAACGTCTGTCATAGCCAACAATAATCGGTTTTTCAGATTTGTTTTCTTCCTGTGCCAATCTGAGGATACCCTCAGCCACAAGACGGATGTTGGACTCAATAAAATCTTCACCTATAACTGCTCTCCAACCGCCTGTACCAAATTTAATCATAGATATCTGCCTCCCGGTTTTTGCCAATATATGTTATATTTTATCATAATCAAAATTCTTTATCAAGATAAACCGATAAATTTCTGCAAAAAAACCGCCGTAAAATTTCTCTTACGGCAGTCTGCTTTTATACCAATTCAATTGTAGTATTGTAGTCTGTGTACCATACCCCTGCAGAATAACTTCTTGCACGGATTACAACCTCATTATCGTAAACTTCAAAGTTAAAACCTGTACCGTTTGCAATTCTGCCCCTGAGTGTCAGATACATATATTGAGGCAGGTTGATGCTGTGGAATGAGCCGTCAGATTCAACGCTTGTGTATCCGTAAACATCCTTCTGACTTTCCTTTACGAAACCGCTGTGGATGTGTCCTGTGATGAAAAATACGTTTTTGTAAGATTTGAGAATTTTCTCGACCTGTGCTGACTGGTCACCGATACCGCCGTCATCAGGTTCGGGTTCATCGTCACCCCATGTTGTGGGAAGACCGTGGCTTTCATTTATAGGCCAATGGCAGATTACAAAAATGGGAAGTCCGTCTTCTGATGCTTTTTCCATTTCTTCTTCAAGCCACTGAAGCTGAGCATCACTCATATATGCCGCAGTTCTGTCAGTTTCACTTGCAAGGACGATGAAAGTATAACCGTTTACTTTGGTTGAGTAATATTCGTTTTCAATTTCTCTGTCAGCAATCTCTTTGTTATATTTTATAAACAAAGTTCTTGCAAGGTCGTATTTATCATCCTCAGTCCAGGTATCGTGGTTACCCTGAGCCATAATGATATTCTTTGCAGGAGTGTAGGGTTCAAACGCATCTTTCAGCATTTCCCATTCAGGCTCTTCACCGTGGTCTGTCAGGTCACCTGTGAGCACAAGTGCATCAAGGACAGATGATGAGTTTTCCATATCTTCAAGACCGAAACGAAGCATATCACGTCTTGCTGTTTCTTCTGTCATATGAATATCGGAGATTGTTGCAAAATTCAGTTTGCAGTCCTCTTTAAGAGGTTTTGTGTCAGCAGTAAAGTCACCGAAAATTCCTGAAAAACCGATACTGAGAATTGACAGAATAACTGCGAGGACACTTCTTATAAATGTAATCATTTTTTTGCACCTACTTTTATTTTTCTATAATAATATCAGAAAAGAATTATTATTTCAAGTATAATTTTAACCCAACAGAAAATCTGAAACAAGCATTACTGCAAAGCCTACAAGAAGAGCGTATGTTGCACCTCTCTGACTGCCATGAGCGTGAGTTTCGGGAATCATTTCGTCGCTGATAACATAGAGCATCGTTCCTCCTGCAAAAGCAAGAGCAAAGGGAAGAATTGCTGAGGCTATATTCACTGCGAAGTAGCCGAGAAGTGTTCCCGCAACTTCAACCAAGCCTGTAATGAGAGCAGAAACAAAAGTCTTTTTAGGACTTACACCTGCTGCCAGCATAGGACCGATTATCACCATACCCTCGGGGATATTCTGCAAGGCAATACCGCCTGCGATAAGCATAGCCTGAGTGACATCACCT
>JAZRQI010000239.1:0-5514 GCA_045649705.1 Acutalibacteraceae bacterium | reverse complement strand
TCGATTGATTTTGAAATCATCTTTGATTCAATAGGCATATCATCGGGAGTTTTGAGAGTTTCCATAATGCCTGTCAGTCTTTCACCGCCGAAGAGTCTCATCAGATCATCCTGAAGCGAAAGGTAGAAACGGCTTGCACCCGGGTCACCCTGACGTCCTGAACGTCCTCTGAGCTGGTTGTCGATACGTCTTGAATCGTGACGCTCTGTACCGATGATGAAAAGACCGCCTGCTTCCCTTACTTTTTCTGCTTCGGGAGCGATTTCGTCCTTATATTTTTTATAAAGTCTTGAATATTCTTCACGTGCATTAAGAATTTCTTCATTATCTGTTTCAGCAAAGCCTGTTGCCTCTGCAATAAGTTCTTCATCATACTGCATACGGCGCATTTCAGCCTTTGCAAGGTACTCAGCGTTACCGCCGAGCATAATGTCAGTACCACGGCCTGCCATATTTGTTGCGATTGTTACAGCGCCCAATTTACCTGCCTGAGCAACAATTTCAGCTTCCTTATCGTGATATTTAGCATTGAGGACCTCGTGCTTGATTCCTCTCTTTTTAAGGAGAGATGAAAGGTATTCTGATTTTTCGATTGAGATTGTACCTACAAGAACAGGCTGACCTTTCTTGTTGCATTCCTCAATCTGTTCAATAACTGCGTTGTATTTCGCAAGTTCTGTTTTATAAACTGAGTCGTCCATATCCTGACGCTGTACAGGTTTGTTTGTAGGTGTTTCAATAACGTCAAGGCTGTAGATTTCCTGGAATTCGGCACTCTCTGTTTTTGCAGTACCTGTCATACCAGAAAGCTTTGAATAAAGACGGAAGTAGTTCTGGAATGTGATTGTTGCAAGAGTTTTGCTCTCGTGTTCAACTTTCACGCCTTCTTTTGCTTCAATAGCCTGGTGAAGACCCTCGTTGTATCTACGGCCAAGCATAATACGGCCTGTGAACTCGTCAACGATAAGCACTTCGCCGTCTTTTACAACGTAGTCAACGTCTCTTGTCATAACACCGATTGCTTTGATTGCCTGGTTGATGTGGTGCTGGATTGTCATATTTTCAGCATCCATAAGGTTATCAAGCTGGAAGAAAGCCTCTGCTTTCTGAACACCTGATTTTGTAAGAGTTGCAGTTTTTGCTTTTTCGTCAACAACGAAATCACCGTCAGCAGCAACGTCTTCCGCACTTGCCTTTGAGTCGATTTCCTTAACCTTTGTCATTTTAAGGCTCTTTGCAAAGCGGTCTGCAAGTTTATAGAGTTCAGTTGAAGCATCGCCTCTGCCTGAAATGATAAGAGGTGTTCTTGCCTCGTCAATAAGGATTGAGTCAACTTCGTCCACAACTGCAAAGTTATGTCCGCGCTGAACCTTGTTTTCTTTGTACTGAACCATATTATCACGAAGATAGTCAAAGCCCATCTCGTTATTTGTACCGTAAGTGATATCTGCATTATAAGCTTCACGGCGTTCATCATTTGTAAGACCGTGAATAATAAGACCTACTGAAAGTCCCATAAAGCGATAGAGCTTACCCATCCACTCAGAGTCACGTTTTGCAAGGTAATCGTTGACAGTAACGATATGAACACCTTTGCCTGAAAGAGCATTAAGGTATGCGGGAAGTGTAGCCACAAGTGTTTTACCTTCACCTGTTTTCATTTCTGCAATTCTGCCCTGATGGAGAATGATACCGCCCACAATCTGAACTGGGAAATGGCGCATACCAAGCACTCGGCTTGATGCTTCTCTGCAAGCTGCAAATGCTTCAGGGAGAATATCGTCAAGTGTTTCACCCTTTTCAAGACGTGCTTTCAGCTCGGGAGTTTTCGCCTGAAGTTCCTTGTCAGATAACTTTTTATATTCTTCCTCAAGGTCAAGAACCTTTTTCTTCAGAGGCTCTATTCTCTTGACTTCTTTTTTAGAATAATCGCCGAAAATGGCTGTTAAAAAAGACATTTAATATTTCTTCCTTTCGGTACATAGTTTCACAGATACTATTCTAACATATATATAATTATTTTTCAACTTTAACATAAAATTTTACAATTTGTTGATTATTGAGCATTTTTATGGTATTCTTTTTTCAGAGGTGAAGTTAAGGTGACAGAAAAAATATATTACACCGACCAATATTTAAAAGAATTTGAAGCCGTTGTTGTTTCCTGCGAGAAAACGGAAAACGGCAAGTATAACGTTCTTCTCGACAGAACTGCTTTCTTCCCTGAGGGTGGCGGTCAGGATGCTGACTCAGGCACACTGAACGGAAAAGAAGTTGAATACGTTTTTGAAGACGGTGACGACGTTTTACACGTATGCTCTGAGAAGTTTGAAAAAGGTGAAAAGGTCAAGGGAATTATTGACTTTGACAAAAGATTCCTCATTATGCAGAAGCACTCAGGCGAACACATTTTCTGCGGTGTTTCACATTCTCTTTACGGCGTTGAAAACGTAGGCTTCCACATCGGCAGTGAGTGTATCACAGTTGACTTTGACAAAATGCTTACTCCTGAAGAAGTGAGAAAAGCAGAAGTCATCACAAACAAGATTATCTGGGAAGACAGAAAAATCACATCCTCATTCCCTACCCACGAAGAAGCTGAAAACATTCAGTTCAGAAGTAAAAAGGAAATCAAAGGTCAGATAAGACTTATCACCATTGAAGACTGCGATGTTTGTGCCTGTTGCGGAACTCACGTAAACACTACAGGTGAAATCGGAATGCTGAAAATCACTTCTCTGACAAAAAAACGTTCAGGTGCATCTATCACCATGCAGATAGGTAAAGATGCTTTTGAAGATTACTCAGCAAAACACGATGAACTTGCGCGTCTTTCAAATATGCTTGCCCTGAAACCCCTTGAAATTGCAGACGGTGTTCAGAGACTTAAAGACGAAATCGCATCTCTCAAATACGAACTTGCAAAAGTAAAGCTTGACTCATTTGCAGAAAAGGTAAAGGATTTGTCAGGTCCTCTTGCAATAGTTTTTGAAAAAGATTTAACCCCCGATGAAGTCAGAAAAATGTGCGACTTACTTGCTGATAAGGTAACTGTTGCAGCAGTTCTCAGCGGAAGTGACGAAACAGGTTACAAATACACCCTTGCATCAAGGACTATGGATTTAAGACAGCTTGCAAAAGATTTCAACTCTGCTCTCTCAGGCAGAGGCGGCGGAAAACCTGAAATGGTACAGGGTAACGTTCAGGAAAGCCGTGAAAAAATAGAAGAATTTTTAAGGAGTGCTTTACAGTGAAAACATTTATTATTCTCGGCGACTCAATAACAGATTGCGACAGAAACAGAGATGACATCAATTCTATGGGCATGGGATATCCTGCCGTGACAGCCGCTATTATCGGCACACGCCATCCTCAGAAATTCAGATTCATAAACGAAGGCATAAGCGGAAACAGAATTGTTGATGTATACGCACGAATCAAACGTGATATTATCAACCAGAAGCCTGACTATCTTTCAATCCTTATCGGTATCAACGATGTATGGCATGAAATTAACGATAAAAACGGCGTTGCTGCTCCCAAGTTTGAAAAGATTTATTCAATGCTTATTGAAGAAATCAAGGAAGAACTTCCCGAAATCAAAATTTTCATCCTTGAGCCTTTTGTAACTCCCGGTACGGCAACAGATGAACACATCGAATATTTCAGAACAGAAACAAAACTCCGTGCAGAGGCAACAAAGAGAATCGCTGAAAAATTCGGCCTTACATTTATCCCTCTGCAGTGTGTGTTTGACGATGCAATGACAAAAGCACCTGCATCATACTGGACCCGTGACGGTGTTCACCCCACAACAGAGGGTCACGGACTGATTGCAGCAGAGCTTACAAAAGCAATTATATAAAATAAAAACGCGTAAGGTTCAGCCTTACGCGTTTTTTGTTCGTTATTTAACTTCTGCCGGTTCTTCTTCGTTCATTTCGTCAAGTGTTTTCTGACGGCGTTCATTGAGTGCTTCAACCATTTCTTTCTGCTGTTTGCCACCCAGTTTATAGAACAACATGGGCACAATTGCAAGAAGTGATGAGAATGCAGGGAACACTGCGAAAAGAGTAATAAGCCACTGTTTTGTGTCTGTTGTGATGTTTGCAACCTCTGTGCCGTGCTGAACATAGCCGATAAGAACAAGGCACCAGGATGATGCGTAGTTACCTACTGAACCGATGATTTTTGAGAGAGTTGATTTCAGCGCACTGACTGTTGCCTCGTTACGCTGACCGAACTTATATTCGCCGTAGTCATAAGCTGTAAGCTGGAGCATTCCGGGAACAACCGAATAGAATCCTGTTGTAAGACCGTGGAGTGCATACCAGAATGTAATTTTCAGGAAAAGTGTTGTCGAATCCATTCCTGTGATGGGGAATGTTGAAATAAACAGACCTGTATAACAGAAGAATGTCCAGAACTTTGTGAAAATAAAGAGAGGCTTGTCGGGAATCCACTTTCTGATGATAGGTGCAAGGAACAGTGATGTTGCTGTAGGAACAACTGTTGCAAGAGAACAAGCTGCCATAATAGCCTCATATCCCTGCAGTTTGTCACCAATCTGGAAGCCAAAAAGTGAAATCTGCAATGTAACATCTGAGAAACAGGCTCTGAAAACATATATCAGGAAACCGTAACCGATCGACATACCTGATGAAAGGACATCTGCGATTGTGATAAGTACAAGGGGTTTGTTTTTAAGCACCTGTGAATACACATCGCGGAGTTTTGGAACTTCCTGACGGGGAGGCTCAACAATTCTTTCCTTTGTAACAACAATGTTGAAGAATGTTGCAGGAATTGCGATAATGCTGAAAAATACCATACCGTAGAAATATCTTTCAGACTCAGGAACACCGGGAATAACTGCTGCAACAATTGCCGCAATATATGTACCGCTACCACCGATTAAAGAACCGATAATTCCACCGATACCTGAAAGGTATCCACGCTCGGTGTTATCTGTTGACTGTCTTGCTGAAAGTGCTGTCATTGCAGAGTTGTAGAATGTGCCTACCATATCATTGACAAGGTAGAGTATAACGAGATAAATCACCTTGAATGTATCTCCCATCTGAGGGAAGAAATCCTTAAGAGGTACTGCACCTGCAATAGAGAGGAATGCCGTAGGGATAAGAAGCCATAAAAGCATAGGCTTGAATCTGCCCCAACGGGGATGGCTCTTTCTTCTTCTGTCAATTACGTTGCCTACAATGATATCGTTGAAAATATCCCAGAAGCTGAGAACAAATGCGATTGATGTATAAGTCAGGTACGCTGCTTCGCTAAGTCCCAGATATGTTGAAACAACAAGTCCTCCGAACACACCTGAAAGGGCAGACTTGAAGTTCTGTCCTACCCTGTCGATTGTGAATGCGCCGTATTCAAGAAGACCTAATTTTTCATTAACGTCAGTTGCCTTGGAGTTTCTGATTTTCATAAAAACACCTCTTACGTATCGTTCTTGTCACGTTCTCTGATTACATAGTTTGTGGGTGTGCCTTCAAG